>JAHAYQ010000176.1 GCA_018384465.1 Myroides sp.
TCTAACGAACAACTTATCGGTTTAGTATACAACAATAAAAAGCAACCCGATGAGGCACTTGTTCACCTCAACAACGCCTTACAATTGATTGAACACAATGAAAGTTATAAACCAAACATTTTAAGAAAATTTGTGTACAATTACATGGGACGTGCTTACCTGCTTAAAAACGACACTAAAAAAGCAAAGTACTATTTTAATAAGGTACTTAACGATTCGTTACATCGGCATCCGCTACACCTTACTAAAGAGTTGTATGAAAACTTGTGTACCTACTATCAAACTATTGGTAATTTAGATCAGTTACGCATTTATCAGATTAAAAACGATAGTATTTCTCGCATCATTAATAAAAACAATATAGAGACAATAAATAACGTTACTAAAAAAATTAATAGAGAAAAGCTGTATGCGGAAAAAGAACCTATAGCTTTAACTTATTATCTTTATATCGGTGTGATATTACTTTTAATAACAGGAATTTACTCCTTCTATTTCATCAAAAAAAGAAAACAGCACGCAGACGATTTACAAGTGAAATCACACGACAAGGTACGTGCTTCTACTGTTACTGACGTTACAAAAACAACTATTGCTACTGAATACAGATGGCTTACCGAAGATATAACACAAGAAGATGAAGAAGAAACTGTGAAGACTTCAAAATATGAAGAATTATCTATAGCAAAAGAAACAGAAGATCGGCTCATAGAGGAGATTAAAAAATTTGAAGCAGAAAAAGAATATTTAAATTCTGAAGTGTCTCAGACTATGTTAGCCAACAATATGCACACCAACACTAAGTACATTACCTATGTGCTACGCAAGTTATATGACAAAGACTTTAGTAGTTATATTAACGAGCTACGTATTAACCATATTGTTGAATTGTTAGAGAAAGAACAAAAATACAGGCAATATAAAATAAGTTATTTGGCAGAAGTAGCCGGCTATTCATCGCACAGCAAATTTGCGGCAATTTTTAGAAAGATAAAAGGATGCTCTCCTTCTGAATTCATAACCCATCTTGACTCGGAAAAATGACTTTTAAACCTGAGTTCGACTCTTCTCTTGGATTCACATCGTTAATTATTACAATTATAAATAAAAAATTAGTGATTTTATAAACTTTTCAATAAATAGCAACCTACTTCGCCTTTTTCATTCGAAATAGCCCGCTATTTCTTCCTAAAAAAAGCTCGTATCTTACTTTTTTATTGAAATATGAATCTCAATTTTATAATCGAACTCAGGTTTTAAACAAAGAGAGGCTGCCTGTATAACAGACACCCCCTCTTCTAGTTATGAAAAAACTTACTACTTTTATTTTAAATCAAAACGATCTAAGTTCATTACCTTCACCCAAGCAGCGGCAAAATCTTTTACAAATTTTTCTTTAGCATCGGCGCTGGCATACACTTCAGAAAGCGCTCTTAATTCTGAATGTGATCCAAAAATTAAATCGGCACGTGTTGCGGTATATTTTTGTTTACCTGTTGCACGGTCTTTACCAATGAACAACTCGTTTGTTGCATCAGCTGCACTCCATTCGGTATCCATATTTAAAAGTTTTACAAAGTAATCGTTGGTTAACGTCTCTTTTTTATCAGATAACAATCCGTTTGCAGAACCATCGAAATTTGTATTTAAAGCACGTAATCCACCTACTAAAACAGTCATTTCTGGAGCAGTTAATGTTAATAATTCTGCTTTATCAACCAACAACTGTTCGGTACTCATAAACGCTTTTCCTTTGTTTACATAGTTACGGAATCCATCTGCAACTGGCTCTAAATAAGCGAACGATTTCACATCGGTTTGCTCTTGTGTAGCATCAACACGACCTGCATTAAAAGGCACTTCTAATTTAACACCTGCATTGCTTGCGGCTTTCTCTACAGCAGTTGATCCCCCTAAAACAATTAAATCTGCCAAAGAAACCTGTTTTCCGTTTGTAGCTTTTGCATTGAATTTGTTTTGGATCTCCGTTAATTTATTCAATACTTTATCTAACTGTGCTGGATTATTAACTTCCCAGTTACGTTGTGGCAACAAGGCAATTCGAGCTCCATTTGCCCCACCTCTACGATCAGAATGACGGTAAGTTGAAGCAGATGCCCAAGCCGTTGAAACCAATTCGCTAATGGTTAAGTCTGATTTAGCAATTTCATTTTTTAAATCTGTAATGTCTTTTGCATCGATCATTTTACCTTTAGCTGCAGGCAATGGATCTTGCCAACCAAAATCTTGTGTAGGGGCATCGCTACCTAAATAAGTAGTTTTTGGTCCCATATCACGGTGCGTTAATTTAAACCACGCTTGTGCAAAAGCAATTTCAAAACGTTCTGGATGTTCCATGAAATAACGAGAAATACGTTCGTATTCCGGATCAAATCGTAAAGATAAATCGGTAGTTAGCATGGTAGGTTTGTGTTTTTTACCTTCTTCAAATGCATCTGGCACCATTACCTTAGGATCTTTAGCTACCCATTGGTACGCACCTGCTGGTGATTTTGTAAGTTCCCACTCGTTGTTGAACAAGTTTTTAAAGAAACCATGACTCCATTGAGTAGGTGTTGAAACCCAAGTAACTTCTAAACCAGAACCAATTTGATCGGCACCTTTACCCGATTTGTATGAGCTTTTCCAGCCTAATCCCATTTGTTCGATTCCCGCTTCTTCAGGAGTTGCCCCTACCAAACTAGCATCGCCCGCGCCGTGTGTTTTACCGAATGAGTGACCGCCAGCAATTAATGCTACCGTTTCGGCATCATTCATACCCATACGCGCAAAGGTTTCGCGAATATCTTGAGCTGCTAAAAGTGGATCAGGTTTACCGTCTGGACCTTCAGGGTTTACATAGATCAAACCTAATTCGGCTGCTGCCAATGGTTGTTCTAATTCGCGGTTTTCGTTGTAACGGCTGCCTTCGCTACCGCTTTTTGCCAACCATTGTTTTTCTGATCCCCAATACGCTTGTTGTGGTTCCCATACATCGGTTCTACCTCCGGCAAAACCAATTGTTTTAAAGCCCATGTTTTCTAAGGCAACATTTCCGGTTAAAATCATAAGATCTGCCCAAGAAATTTTATTGCCGTATTTTTGTTTGATTGGCCACAATAAACGACGTGCTTTATCTAAGCCTACGTTATCAGGCCATGAGTTTTGAGGTGCAAAACGTTGTAAGCCCATACGAGTTCCTCCACGACCATCGCCTACGCGGTAGGTACCTGAACTGTGCCAAGCCATACGAACGAACAATGGTCCGTAGTTTCCAAAATCGGCTGGCCACCAATCTTGGGATTGCGTCAACATTACATTGATATCTTTTTTAATAGCTTCCAAATCAAGGGTGTTGAAAGCTTCTGTATAATCAAAATCTAGTCCCATTGGACTTGCTAAAGAAGAGTTTTGACGCAGTACTCCCAAATCTAGGCGGTTTGGCCACCAATCTTTATTTGTATTGCTACTGCGGTTTTGATATAATTTTTTTGTAACTTCACTTGGACCATCTACCATTGAACCATTAAGATACGGACATTGAGCTAAATTACTATTGCTTGATGAGTTGGGTCCCTGCGCATTTGCAGACAACGCCATCAACATACCAATTGATAAAACTAATTTTTTCATCTGTTTGAATTTGTGATTTATTTGATGCCAAAATTAGAATTTGTCCAAAGGGTTATTAAATCTTTACGATAGAACGTTTTTATAAAGGTATAAGAATATGGAATAGTACCCGTAGTGCATTATAGAAAAAGTTGCTCAAAAGATTAAAAATCAGTATATTGTATTGACTATCAAATAAATACAATTATGAGCAACTTAGAAGCAAGTT
>JAHAYQ010000215.1 GCA_018384465.1 Myroides sp.
GATAAAAAAACGATAGTGATTTTAGGAGGCAGTTTGGGTGCCCGCAGAATCAATCAATTAGTAGAAAAGGAATTGCCTTTTTTTAAAGAACAAAACGTTCAAGTAATTTGGCAGTGTGGTAAGTTTTATATTAATGAATACAAAAAGTACCACAACAATGAAGACGTATTGGTTTACGATTTCATAGAACGAATGGATTTGCTGTTCGCCACTGCAGATATTATTGTTTCACGTGCCGGTGCATCATCTGTTTCAGAGTTGGCAATTGTGGGTAAACCGGTTATTTTCATACCATCACCCAATGTGGCGGAAGATCATCAGACCAAAAACGCAAAAAGCATTACCGACAAAAACGCAGCGGTGTTAATTAAAGAATCTGAATTAGATCAGCAGTTTCAAGAACAAATGCTACGCTTATTAACAAACGATCAAGTTGTAGAAGCATTGTCTAATAACATTAAAACATTAGCATTACCAAATGCTACAAAAGATATAGTAAACGAAATTTTTAAGTTGGTTAAGTAATGAATTTAAAAGACATACATAATGTATTCTTTATAGGAATCGGCGGTATTGGCATGAGTGCCATTGCCCGATACTTTAAACGTATTGGCAAAAACGTTGCCGGTTACGACAAAACACCTACGCAATTAACACACGAGTTAGAAGCCGAAGGTATTGCCATTCATTACACCGACGATCTAGAAAACATCACAGCAGATTATCAAAATACCAAAGATACCTTGGTGGTTTATACTCCGGCTGTTCCAAAACATCATACCGAACTTAATTATTTTCAAAATAATGGTTTTGCAGTAAAAAAACGTGCCGAAGTGTTGGGCATTATTACTCAAAACAGTTTTTCGTTAGCAGTTGCAGGTACACACGGAAAAACAACAACATCAAGCATGTTGGCGCATATATTAGTACATGCCCAAGCTCCGGTTACTGCATTTTTAGGCGGAGTTGTTGAAGGATATGATACTAATTTAATTGGCAACGGAACCGATGCAACGGTTGTTGAAGCCGATGAATTTGATCGATCTTTCTTGCATTTGCATCCAAATATAGCTTGTGTAATTTCAGACGATGCCGATCATTTAGATATTTACGGAACCAACGATGCCATTAAATCATCGTTTGCTGAATTTGCATCAAAAATAAGCGATAAAAACAATTTGTTTATTGCTCAAGGAATTGAAAACATAAACGGAACAGAAGTTTCTGTAAACGGAACAGCTGTAATCAACGCATACAATCTACGATTTGAAAACGGCAAACGTGTTTTTGATTTAGATTTTAAAGGCGAAAAAATCACCGATATAAAATTACTAATGCCCGGCGAACACAATGTATTAAACGCTTCGTTGGCATTTGCAATGGCGAAAACTTATGGTTTAAGCAACGACGAAATAAAATCGGGATTAGATAGTTTTAAAGGAATCCGCAGACGTTTTTCCTATAAGATCAACACCGAAAAATTAGTGATGATTGACGATTATGCACATCATCCAACAGAAATAAATGCGGTGAGCCAGGCAGTACACGAAATGTACCCAAATAAGAAAATTACAGCCGTGTTTCAACCTCATTTATTCTCTCGCACAAGAGATTTTATGGACGAGTTTGCCAATAGTTTATCAACATTTGAAAGCATCATCCTCTTGGATATCTACCCAGCACGGGAGTTACCGATAGATGACGTAACTTCAGAAGTGTTGATAAATAAGATAAAATCGACTTCGAAAGTTTTGATAAAAAAAGAAGATTTAGTATCTTTTTTAACAGAAAACACACCCGAAGTTCTTTTAATTATCGGTGCTGGTGATGTAGGTGAGATGGTAGAAGATATTAAAGTAGCATTAGAAAAAAAATATTGAAAAAATGATTAAAAAAATCAATTGGTTCGATGTATTTTTGGCGTTTGTAATTGCCACAATGTTTTCATTGTTAGCCTTTGCAAACAGTCGTAATAATGCGCGCTATATTGAAGAGATCGAAGTGAAGTTGTTAAGCTCAGACAATCACTTTATTACGCAAGAAATGGTCGAAAAAATAATCGTTCAAACCTTTCCACGCGACTCAAAAATTAGCAATAGTGAATTAGATCTAAAAAGGATCGAAGAAAAGCTAAACGCGCATGCCATGATTGCGCATTCTGAAGTTTTTGTTGATGTAAACGGAAAGCTACATGCCGAAGTTACACAAAAAAAAGCTTTAGCACGGGTTATGAGCAGTAACGGATCGTACTATTTAGATGATAAAGCCAACAAAATGCCTTTATCGGATCAATTTAGCGCACACGTTCCGGTTGTTTATGGTGAACTAAAAGAAAGCAATAAAGAAATTTTTGCTCAATTGCTAAACACCATACACAACGACGAGTTTTTAAAAACCGCTATTACAGGTATAAAAATAAATGGCGATCAATCGGTGGTGTTTACTGTGCGCCATTTTGATTATTTAATAGAATTTGGGCATTTAAGAGAAATAGAAAAAAAGTTTGACAATTACAAGGCTTTTGTACATTACGCAAAAAACGACACCCTTATAGGTCAATATAAAAACGTTAATTTAAGATTTACAGAGCAAGTAGTTTGCACGAAATAAAAGGATATGAATAAAGAGAACATTGCTGTAGGATTAGATATTGGAACAACAAAAATTGTTGCAATGGTAGGTAAGAGAAACGAGTACGGAAAACTCGAGATTCTGGGTATTGGTAACGCAAAAAGTTTGGGCGTAAAACGTGGTGTTGTTAACAATATAACGCAAACCATACAATCTATTCAACATGCGGTGGCACAAGCATCGGCAGAAGCGGGCTGTAAAATCAACGATGTAGTATTGGGAATTGCCGGCCAACACATTCGCAGTATTCATCACCAAGAATACATTACACGCGATAATCCTGATGCGGTAATTTCAGAAATAGACATCGACAAACTAATAGCCCAAGTACAAAAATTAAACATGCTTCCTGGCGAAGAAATTATACATGTATTGCCACAAGAGTTTAAAGTTGATGAAGAAGGTGGCATTAAAGAACCAATTGGTATGTACGGTCGCCGTTTAGAAGCAAGCTTTCACGTAGTGGTGGGTCAATCGGCTTCTATCAGAAATGCCGGCAGATGCGTTAAAGATTCAGGTTTAGAATTGTCAGGCTTAACATTAGAACCCTTGGCATC
Organism: Myroides sp.; assembly: GCA_018384465.1. Taxonomy (GTDB): domain Bacteria; phylum Bacteroidota; class Bacteroidia; order Flavobacteriales; family Flavobacteriaceae; genus Flavobacterium. The sequence continues at coordinate 3,189 of JAHAYQ010000215.1, forward strand.
AGCTGATTCGGTTTTAAGTCAAGAAGAAAAAGAAGCAGGAGTAGCTTTAATCGATATAGGTGGCGGAACAACGGACTTAGCCATTTTTAAAGACGGAATCATTCGCCATACAGCAGTTATTCCATTTGGTGGTAACGTGATTACCGAAGATATTAAAGAAGG
>JAHAYQ010000228.1 GCA_018384465.1 Myroides sp.
TCTATAGCTTGTTTAAGTTTGGGGGCCCAACGCAGATTCGACTTTAAACACAAACAATCGGGAGATAAAAAATCTTTTGAATTAGCAAACGGTTCGTTAATAGAAATGAAGGGCGAAACACAAAAGCATTGGTTGCATCAAATTCCCGTAACCAAAAAAGTATCCGAACCAAGAATCAGTTTGACTTTTAGGCAGATGAAATAAAGGGTTATGGGCGCTAGATGTTTGGTGTTTTGCTGCTGATAAATTAACAAGCTTTAATAAAACTATATGTATGTTGTTTGCAAAAAAATTATCCGCGCATCTGTGGTAAAAATTTAGAACCTTTCCGTCACTTCAAGTAGCGTAGCGTATCGAGAAGTTAAAAGTTGAGTTCTCAACAAGCTCGAATTGACAAGGTGTATCAATTGTTATAAAATTATGCTACTAAATACATCCGTAGTATATTATGTGTTTATATGCAATAAAATGAAAAAATAATTCTTTTTTTACCACATAGATTCTGTATTCACTGTTGAACAAATTTTAGGTTACATAGTTTTTGTACCTTACAAAATAAATAGACCCTAACTATGTGTTTTATCAATGATAAAAACTATTATAACTTTTGTTATTTATAACCTACTAATAAATCGTAAATAACTATATTTTCTATTGTGGTTTAAAAAGACATATAAATCTGTGAAAAACCTATTTTAAGGTAAAAAAACATTCAATCCAAACTGTGAGGCCAGATCAAGAATCATCTGATAGCCCGCAATAGAATTTCCATGACTGTCTAAAGGTGCACTGAAAACCCCGATACCCATTTTCCCAGGCACGCAAGCAGCAATACCACCACCAACTCCCGATTTACTTGGTAATCCAATTCGTCTGGCATATTCGCCACTAAATTCGTACATACCGGCAATCAACATTTGCGATTGTATCAACTGCGCTATTTCAGTGTTTTTGTAAGTAGCATCTCCATCAAAGCGCACGCAACCGTTTGCAAAGAAAAAAGCAATTTTCGCCAAATCTTCGGCAGTAACCTCAATAGAACACTGTTTAAAATAAGTATCTAACTGCTCTTCCGTACCATGAATTAAACCGTTATTCTTCAATAAATAAAACATTCCTCTGTTTCGGTGCCCTGTTTCTTTTTCCGATAAAAAAACCGTTTCATTCAAGCTAATTTGGTTGTTTTTAGTGATGAACCGAATCATATTTAATATTTTTTGAAACGGAATTTCCCCCTCGCCGGCAATCATCGATGTCGTTAAAATAGCTCCGGCATTCATCATGGGATTCAGTGGTTTGCCCGATACTTCCAAATTCGCAAAATGATTAAAAGGCTGATGCGTTCCATAATAGCCCATGTTTTTAAACACCTCGCTTTCGCCCTTTTCTTGTACAGCAATCATTAAAGCAATAATTTTAGAAATACTTTGTATGGTGAATTTTTTAGACACATCACCCACGCTTATCACATTTCCGTCGGCATCAACCACGGAGAAGGCAATGGCGTACGGATTCATTTTTCCTAATTCGGGAATGTAATCGGCTACTTTGCCTTGTGTTGCAAAATGTTTGTTTTTATCTAAGATTTCCTGTAAAACTTTTGCGGTAACCTTATTGTTAGTTGCTATTGTTGTTGATTTTTTTTGAGCAAAAGCTGTATTAACAGTTCCAAAACCTATCAACATAAAGCTCGTCAACCAGAAAGTAAAAACAGTATATTTCATAGAAAATATTTTAGATAGGATCAAAGATACTATAATTGAGTAAAATCACTTTTGCAATTGGTTTTTAATTTGCTTTATCTTTTCCATACCTTTTTCTATGGTTCTAAAATCGTAAATTAAGATTGAAAACAGTAAGAATACGGGAATTAAAAGTGCTTGCTCATGATATCCTATTGTTACCGCCGCACTTAACAAGGCGCCAAATATAAAAGAAGTAATGATGGCCAAATTAAGGAAAAGTGAACGCCATACAAAAACTTTATTTCCTTTATGCAGTATTATTTTACCTAAACTGATGCCGACATCAGTTACCAAACCCGTTAAATGCGTGGTACGCACTACTTTTCCGCTCACTACAGACACAATTCCATTTTGAAGTCCCATAGCGCATAATAAAATTAAAATCTGTTGTGCGGGATGGTGCTCTTTATGAATAGCGTAGCACCACAACAACAGAACCATTTCAATCACTACGGGCAATGAATAAGAAAGTTTTGGCTTCCGTTTTTCAAAATAACCAATGATTAAGGACGAAGTAAAAGAGCCCATGCCGAAAGCTGCAACCCACAATGTGATCTTTTTTACTGCCGACCATTTCGATAATTCAAACAAAAGGGCAAATTCGCCCACGTGTCCCGTAATATTGGTTGTGAAAATTCCGAAGCTAACAAAGCCAAACACATTAACAATACCCGCTGCAAATGCAAAAAGTACCGCCAACAACAAATTGTGTTTAAATGTCCGTTTAAAACCTCTGGAATGTAACATAGCTAACAATTATATAAATACAAAGATATTAAAGCAAAGGTCAAGTATGATTTTAGTTTATTAAATAAATTAATTGTCAGTAATGCGATACCAAAATACACTTGATTATTGATCCCATTTATGAGTTAAAACTATGTATTTTTAGAGGTTTTGAGTTCCTGAAAATTTTGCCATGGTCTAAAGGGTTTTTAGGATTATGAAAAAATCTGTGGAAATCTTTTAATCTGTGGGTTTAAAAATCGGACATTCAGTACGAAATCAAACCAATGAACTGAAAGCTCATAGTGGTAGTTTATACAGACAACCACCCCTTCGAGTAGAGTTTTCGGAATGAAATGGAGAAAATTCGTATCGAGAAGTTTGATGAATTCTATCTGATATAATTCCGATAATTGTTTTTAATGATTATATTTAACTGTTAAATTAAAATTACAAAATGAAAAAAATAGTCCCTTATCTATTAATGTGTTTTTGTATTTCGTCTTGTGTGCAAGTGAGGGGGTTAGGTGATGACTATAAGTACCTCACTTCTTTTGAAAAAGAATTGGTAGAACCTTTTAGTAAAGAAAAAAAACTATTGAAAAGTCGTGTGTATAAAACCAATGCCACTACTTTGTTAGATGCTTTAAAAGATCATCCAAAAGCATTTGTATATGTTTTTACTGCTGGTTGTACGGGTGATGCCTGCATGCCTCTATTGGTTTATGAAGACTTTGCTAATAAAAATGATTATAAAGTATTTTTTGTTTTAACAAGTTATAAAGATTTAGATATCGCACTAACTGAGCCCAGAACCGAGCCCTTGTTTGTGATAAATAGTGATTATTACGGAAATAAATTTGTTAAAGGATATGTAGAGGATTTTAAAAATGAACTTAAAGGAAGAGATAGAAAATATAAAGGATCATATGAAGGAGGACTTTTGTTTTATGAGAATGGTGTTTATCAAAGATCATATTCTTACTTACCAACAAGTACAAATTAAAAAAATGAGTTTAGCAAATATGTTAAACTCATTTTTTTTAAATGCATGCAATTTTCGTATTTTTGAAACTTAAACAAAAAATCAGTATCATGTTACAATTAGTTGAGCAGCTTACCGGAAACGCTTTTGTTTTTCTTGTAAACCAGCAAACAACCATTAATCCCGAAACGCCGGTATATATTCAAGAAGCTTTTAAAACATTTCAGGCAGCTGAAACAAAAGAAGACTTCGTTAAAATAGGAGCACAGTATTATTTCTTTGTAAAAGAAAACACCGACTTAGAAAAAATGCGCGTTGCAGGATATAATGTGCGTCAAAAATTAGATAAAAAAACCGTAGAAATAACTGTAATAGGTGATGGCGAAGTGGCTTTAGCATTGGCAGAAGGATTGGCTTTATCCAACTACCAATTTTTAAAATACTTTAAAGATGCTGACGATCGCGAATATGCCTTAGAAACTATTTTCGTAAAAGGTGCTGTATCTGCTACAGAAATCAATCGCATGAACAACGTCATCAAAGCTGTTTTCTGGGCTCGAGATATGGTAAACGAACCCAATTCGTACTTAACTGCCTTGCAATTAGCCAAAGAAATACAAGAAATAGGCGAAGAAGCTCAGCTAAAAGTCGAAGTGTTACATAAATCACAAATCGAAGCCTTGCGTATGGGAGGCTTGTTAGCTGTTAATAAAGGTTCAATTCAACCGCCTACTTTCACCGTGATCGAATACAAACCAGCGAATGCTATCAACGAAAAACCAATTGTTTTAGTAGGTAAAGGAGTGGTGTACGATACCGGAGGTTTGTCGTTAAAACCAACTCCGAATTCAATGGATTTAATGAAATCTGATATGGGTGGTGCAGCCATGATGGCAGGTAGTATTTATGCAGCGGCTCTTAATCAATTAAACGTTCACCTAATCGCATTAATTCCAGCAACCGATAACCGCCCAGGAGGCGATGCCTATGCACCAGGCGATATCGTAACCATGATGGATGGCACCACTGTAGAAGTATTAAATACCGATGCCGAAGGACGAATGATTTTAGCCGATGCTATTAGCTATGCAACCAAATACACGCCCGAGTTAATCATCAATGCCGCTACGTTAACCGGAGCCGCTTTAATAGCAGCTGGTACCCGTGCCGCTTGTATGATGAGCAACGCGTCAAACGATGTAAACAACGCCTTACACACCGCCGGAAACAAAGTGTACGAACGCATGGTGCAATTGCCGTTGTGGGACGATTATAAAGAGCAGTTAAAATCTACCTGTGCCGATTTAAAAAATATTGGTGGACGCATGGCAGGAACCATTACTGCCGGTAAATTCTTAGAACATTTTGCCAAAGCGCCTTTTGTGCATATAGATATTGCAGGACCTGCGTTTACCGAAGCACCCGAAAATTACAAAGGCAATGGCGGTACAGGTACTGGTATCCGTACGCTACACGAATTCTTTGTGAATTATAAAAAGTAATTTATTCCTGTTTTCTAAAGCAGCGTAAAAAGCTTAGATCCGTTATCAATTATTTGGTAACGGATTTTTTTATTTGGGTGTTGCGCAAGCGCCGGGCTTTTCGCTATAGTTTTTGTTTTTGCAAAACAAAAAGCTGCCGCTGCTATCCCTAACACAAAAAGAAATTTGTCATGTATTCAAATAAAAAGTAAAGTTTACTTGTCAAATTGAAAAGTGTACTTGTATTTGTAGCAAATAAACTTAACACGATTAGATATGAAATCAAAAAGCACCCTTATTCCAAAAAGAAAAATGTGGATAAGTTTCACATTTATTTTTCTTCCTGTTTTAATACTTGTTTTTTTAAAGCTATTTAATTTTAATGAATATTTAGATTCAGATAAATTACTAAAACTTATGGGCAGTATCTCACTCATTGGAATGTTTCTGTTGCTTATGACGCAATGGACTAAAGATGATGGAGATGAAATGCATTTGAAGTTTAGATTAATTGCCAGTTTACAAGGTATAATATATGCCATAGGCTTTTTATTTACCATGGCTGTTTTTGAAATGTTTGGAATAGAAAACATAGATTATTCGGGACATGTTGTATTATTTATGATTATGTTGTGGTCACTTTATTCATTGGGCAGCCATATTTACAAAGCAAAAAAAGAATTAAAAGAAGATTCATGAAAAATACCATAAAAATAGAACGTGCCCGGTATAACCTTACTCAAGGCGATTTAGCGGAAAAAGTAGGGGTTTCACGACAAACTATTAATTCTATCGAAACAAAAAAATACGTTCCTTCTGCGGTTCTGGCATTAAAAATTGCTCAGGTTTTTCAAATGCCGGTAGAAGATTTGTTTAAGTTAGAAGAGGATGATTGATTGGGGAGTAAAAGTATTTTTTGGGTATAAAAAAAACTTCCTGATTAATTTTAAAACCAATTCATAATAGGGTAAGCCAATCACTGAATACCTAAGAACAGTGAAAAATCCATTCATAGGAAACCAATCGCAATTGCTGCAAGATAGTATATCTTCCTCAATGCCCTATTTTCTCGCCAAAAAAAATGCTCTTCATATTTTGCACTCTAGAACTATCAATAAAAAAGCAGATAAAAATTCTATCTGCTTTGGTATATTATTGTGATGGTAACTCGCTGCCTAATTAAAATAGGACTATTCAAAAAGAATTTCTCTTCTGAAGAAAACTCTGGCACATTTTTTATTTGAACATCAATTACCCTTGAACCACAAAATGTTTCTGGGTCTGAAAGAATGCCTTTTATAATCTTTTTTATTAAATCAGAATCATAAGCACTAATAAAGAAATATGCGTCTCGATTGAGGTTAATTCCATTATTATTGGAACTTGTATTTTGTAACCATGAAAAAGAATACAAACTCGATTTTCCATGTTCTTCATTGTTTTTTCCTATCCATTTATGCACTAATCCTGTGAGTAAATGCTGATAAGAGTAAGGGATGATTTGCGTGTTTTTTGAAAGTTTAATATATAGCCTCATGTCAAACATGTTTTTGCTAGTGTACTAG
>JAHAYQ010000235.1 GCA_018384465.1 Myroides sp.
TTGGGAACCAATGGCTAAAGAAATTCCTATTAATTGTTTTAAAAAAGATCCAAGCATTAAGTCGTCTTTGGCATTTTTACGCAAAACGCCATGGGCACGTGAAAAGGTAGAACATTTATACCTGAAAATTTATCCTCATCTTAAAAAAAATCAAAATTTAAATAGTTAGTATACGGTTGATTAGCACATCGGTATCATCTGTAAAATCAATAGAAACAATATGGTTGGCCGTTATCCATTTTTGTAATTTAAGTAGATTAAAATCTTCCGAACCCATAACGCCTAATTCTTTTAAAGCTAAGTAATTGCAATGTTGTTCAAATTGACCTTTTATAGGAATAACATATAGCATTTTTTTTAAATGAAGTACTTCGGCAGGAAATTCAAACCCCGCACCACATAAAACGCCTTTTGTGGTTGCTAAATACGATGTAAATAGCTGCTCGTCTATCGGTAAAAAAGTACAGTTACCTTGTTTTTTAGAAATCTTACTGAAAGGAGAAAAAATGACCCAATCTACTTGTTTTAATTGCGATAAAACCTTGTATATTTCTTTGTTTCGGTAGCTTGGCAGATACACTAAGAAATAATCTTCGTTTGCACAGTTCAATTTTTTAATAGAATCACGTAGTACGGGATGAAACGTATTTTCGTCGTATTTTGTAAAATGAAAACCTAATGAGGTTTGAACAGGCGCATATTTTTGTAGAATTAATTTACTAAAAGGATATTTTTTATTGGGTTTAGGTGCAGCGGGATGTAAAACAGCTGATTGATGGCTTAAACCAACAATCTTTTTTTTGCGTAATTTGGCAGCGTAGGCTGTTACAGGTTCAAAGTCGTTGATAATAAGATCGTATTTATCTAATGATACTTTTTGCACCGAATTTAAAAATTGAAGCATCGAATTTTTTCGTAAAATTTTATGATAATTTAATCCGCCGTTTTCCGAGTAAAATAATGATAAACCTTTATTTGTTATCGAATTTCCATTAAATTTTAATTGTGCATTTTGCCCTGAAATAAAGACATCTACTTCTGCTTTTTGTTTTAATTTCGGAACCAACACATTGGCGCGTACAATGTGCCCGTTGCCTGTTGCCTGAGTTGCGTAGAGAATTTTCATTTAAAAAAAGCTTCAATTTCTTTATATTGATCGGGAGTTTGCTGTGGTTTTTGATCGATCTGATTCATTAAATCAATCAATAAATCGTCCTCGAACGCATAAATTTCCCAAGTTTTGTTGTTGTATTCCAATGCAGTTAAGTTTTCAATCCAATCACCCGAATTTAAGTAAGTGCAGGATCCTTTGGTGGTAGTTACCTTTCTAATTTGTGGCTGATGGATATGCCCGCAAATCACATAGTCAAACTTGTTTTCAATAGCTAGTTCTGATGCAGTTTGCTCAAAATCGCCAATAAATTTAACGGCCTTTTTTATGTTGTTTTTGATTTTTTTAGAGAACGAATATTTTTCACGCCCCAATTTTCCTAAAATCCAGTTGGTAAGATTGTTTAAACGAATTAGATAATCGTATCCTATACCGCCTAATTTTGCAATCCATTTAGAATGCTGTACAGATGAATCAAATACATCGCCATGAAAAACCCAAGCTTTTTTGCCATCTAATTCAAAAATATATTTGTCGGCTAATTGAATTTTTCCAAAAGTCATGGGCGAAAATTTACGCAGAAATTCATCATGATTTCCCGTAAGATAAATTACTTGGCAGTTGGTAAGCGATAAATTAAGTATGTACTTGATGATTTCGAGGTGACTTTCTGGGAAATAACTTTTTTTAAATTGCCAGATATCGATAAAGTCGCCGTTTAATATTAAAACATTCGGATCAATAGATTGTAGGTATCGCAATAACTCTTTAGCCTTACAACCATAAGTGCCCAAATGCGTATCTGATATAACGGCTATTTCTACTTTTCTTTTCATATAAATAGAATTTTACCGAAAATAGCCACTACGTGTTACCTTATGGTTGCTCTAATATTATGCTTGTAATAAGATTGTTATATTGTTTCAATGAGGCTGCCATGTTCATCGGTTTTGGTAATTTGTAGAGCCGCCGGAATACGCTCTTTTAATTCTTCAACATGCGAAATAATGCCTACAATACGGTTTTCTTTGTAAAGGCTGTTTAAGGTTTCAAATACAATATTTACCGATTCGGTGTCTTGCGTGCCAAAACCTTCATCAATAAAGAAAAAGCTTTTGTCTGTTTTATTATTTGCTTGTACACTTTCTGCCAACGCCAACGCCAAACTTAACGAAACCTGAAACGATTGACCGCCCGATAAGGTTTTTACGCTTCGAGTTCGCCCTTCGTTTAAAAAATCAACTACTTCAAAATCATTGTTTTCATTTATTTGCAGGCACAATTGATTTCGAGTCATTTTTCTAAAACGCACATTGGCATTATCGCACAATTGTTTTAAGTAAATGGACGATATGTATTGGACAAACCCTGAACCTTTAAATAAATTCATAATAGTTTTTAGATTTTCGGCACGTTTTTTAAGCTGATCTAATGTTGTTAAAAGTTCTTTTTTTTCAATGAAAGCTTTTGTTAATCGACTAATTTCTGCGTTGGTTTTGGTAACGTTTTCGGTTGTTATTTTTAATTCTATTTCGGCAGTTTCAACATCTTTTTGTAGTTGCAGGTATTCGTTTTCGTTAAAAAAAGTGCCTTGTAACTTCGCTTCTAAATTTTGGATTTCATTATTTAACGTTTTATAAGCGACTGTAAATTCTTCAATTTCATTTCGAACAACTTCAACATTTAGGTTTAAACCAAGTATTTCAACAACTTTTTCTTTGTGTTCGATGTTTTGATCGATGAGGTTTTGGTTGAAAGAATCATTTAATGCTTCCAGATTTTTTTGCAGATCAAACAATTGTTTTTCAGTTGATATAATCGAAGCTTTTTGAACTTGAATTTGAGTATTTAACTGATTAAACTGCTGATTGTACAAGTTGAAGTCAGTTTCGGTTTTTTGGTTGAATACTTTTAGATCTTTTAACTTATGATTGATTTCTGCTATAGTAAATGCACTAAAATCAGCAAAATCGAGAACTTTTAAATTACTTAAATTTTGATTAATCTGTGCTTGCTTTTCTGCTTCTTCTAACTTAAATTTTTCTAATGCTTTTTTGTATTTTTCAGTTGTTTCCTGCTGGTTTTCTAATGTTGATCTTTGTTCTGAAATAAATTTATTCTTACTTTCGATCTGTTTTGCTAAATCAAACGAAGCTTGTTTCTTCTGTTGAAAATCCTCAAAATTACCCGCATTAAATTCTGTCCAAATAAAAGTAGTATTATGCTGAACTATTTGATTTTTTAAATCTTCTAAATGATTATTTTCATTTGAAAATTGATCTTGAAACATTGTTAGTTTCTGAATTTTTTGTCGAATTTTAGTAGCAAACTCTGTAGCGTTTTTCTGTTTTTGTTCAACTATATTTATTTCGTTTTGAATTTCGTGTAAATTAGAAGTAACATCATTCAACGTTAAAATTTCGGGGTGTTCTAACGACCCACACAGCGGACATGCCTCGCCGTTATGTAATTGGTGTGTAAAATGTGCTAATTCTTGCTGTACTTGATACGACTGCAATTTTGTGGTTAGTTCTTTCTTTTGTTGTAAAAAATCATCGTTTAACGTTTTTGTATCTTCTTCAAACGTTGAAACATTAATTTGGTCATTGATTAAGTCGTTTTTAATAAGCTGAATTTCATTATTTAACTGATTATTTTTTTCTTCTTGCAGACTCAGCTCTTTTACTAAATAATGCTTTTTACTAAACCAATCGCCAATATTGATTAAAACAGTAGTTTCAATCTGTTTTTTAGTAAGCTCGTTTATTTCTTTTTCGGTTTCTTTTATGGTTTGCGATAATTGATTAACAATTTGTTCAACTTCGCGAACTTCGAGTTCACCATTTATTGTGCGCTGTTTTAATTTTACAACATCAGTAGTAAATTGAAGTATTTCGGCAATAAAACCTAAATCATTTTCCTGTAAACGTTTGTTTGGCAAATCATCAACATACGGTTTTAGTTCGTTTATGGCAGATTCAATTTTAAGTAATTCTGTTGCCGAATGTTGTAAGAGTGTTTTGTCTTTTAATAATTGATCTGATTTTTCTTGAATTTCACTTTCATGTTTTTTACTATCAATCAATAACTGATTAAACGTTTTATAAACACGTTCGTAAAGTGCTAAATCCGTTTTTTTCTGATCGATTATTGCTTTTTGGTTGTTAAGCTCTATAAACTGACTTTTTTTATGTTGTAACGATTCAAAATCGGTTTTTATACTTTTTAATTGCTGTAATTTATCGTTAATAGCTTTAAATGTGGCTTGTTTTTCGGTTTGAATTTTAACTTCACCATCAAGTTTCTCTTTTAAAATAGTTATGTTTTCTTCGGAAACTTCGTCGTAAACCGATAACTTTCCTTTTAAATGATTTAATTCAGTAAGGTTTTTACTATTTAAAGAAGAAGCTTTATCGAACAAATCATATTTATGCAAATTGAAAATTTCTTTCATCATCTGCGTGCGATATGCCGGCGTTAATTCTATAAACTCTTTAAATTTTCCTTGCGGAATGATTATGGTTCTTTTAAAATTATCGTAGCTTAACTGCAGTAATTGCTCTGCATTGCTATGATCTAAAGGAACCCATTCATTATCGATCCATTCGTAAAACACCACTGTTGCAGGTTTGATCTCTTCAAAACGTTTAGGATTGCGTTTAAAATCACGCGTAGCACGAAAAATTTTTCCTTCAAAGTTTTCAAAATCAAAGGCGATATATGATGAGTGCGACTTTAGATTCATCATATTATACGACCGTTTGTCCTTGGCGTTTAAACGTTCTGTTTCTCCGTATAAAGCAAAAGAAATGGCTTCTAAAATTGATGATTTTCCAGAGCCAACTGAACCAAATATCCCGAATAAACCTGCGCTTGTTAAGGTGGTAAAATCTATGGTTTGTCTTTTTTGGTAAGAATAAAGTCCTTCTATGGTTAACTGAATGGGAATCATAATTTAATTATATTGGCGATTGAATAAAGAGAAAAGATGATAGAACAAAGACGTTTTTTATTTTTCGAGATTATTCAAAACTTCATTAAACAAATCCATTAATTCATTATTTGGATCTTGTTGTGCGTGTTTGGATTTAAAATAATCTTTAAACAGATCTTTAATGTCCTGATTTAGGTTGATTT
>JAHAYQ010000246.1 GCA_018384465.1 Myroides sp.
AAAAAGAGCCCCTTAATTAAAAGAGGCTCCTTTTTTTACATAAATTTTCCTAATAACCAATACAGAATAACAAAAACCACAATGGTTCCAAAACACCCGAAGCCTGCTTTTTTGGCTCCCCATCCTGCTAATAAAGCTCTTAATAAATCTTTCATAGAATTTCATTTTTTTTATCTAAAATAGAAAAAAATCGGTTACTTTTCAAACTTTTTTACTTCATTCCAATAAATATCTAATTCTTTTAATGGTAATTCGCCTAATTGCTTATTATCTTTTTTAATAAGATGTTCCATAGCAGTAAATCTATTAATAAACTTTTGATTGGTTTTATTTAGTGCTTCTTCTGGGTTGATATTGCAAAAACGAGCGTAATTAATCAATGCAAAAAGTACGTCGCCAAATTCTTGTTCTTGCTTTTCTTTATTATCAGATACGACTTCCTCTTTAAATTCTTGCAATTCTTCTTCTACCTTTGCCCAAACGTCTTCTTTGTGATCCCAATCAAACCCTACGCCTTTTACTTTATCTTGAATACGGAATGCTTTGACCATAGCCGGTAACGATTTGGGAACACCACCAAGCACCGATTTATTGCCTTCTTTTAGTTTTAATTTTTCCCAATTTTCTTTTACCGTTTTTTCATCAGTAGCAATTGTATCACTATAAATATGCGGATGACGGTAAATAAGCTTGTCGCAAATTGCATTACACACGTCTGCAATATCAAAATGATTGGTTTCACTACCTATTTTTGAATAAAATACGATATGTAATAAAAGATCGCCTAATTCTTTTTTTATTTCAGGTAAATCATTTTCTGAAATAGCGTCATTTAGCTCGTACACCTCTTCAATAGTTAGGTGTTTTAAAGTTTGAAACGTTTGTTTTTTATCCCAAGGACACTTTTCGCGCAAATCGTCCATAATATCTAATAAGCGCTCAAATGCTTTTAATTGTTCTGCTCTGTTATTCATAAAAGTAAAGATAAAAAAATCCGACATTAAAGTCGGATTTAAAATTATTCTGTGTCTTCAGTTTTTTTCTTTCTACCTCTTTTTGGTTTTTCAACCACTTCGGTTTCTTCTTCCACTACAACTGCTTCTTCTATAGCGGGCTCATTGTTAATTGTTACTGATCCTGTAGTAGTAACTGCTGGTGCTGTTAATGTTGCTATATAATTAGCTTGTTGCAAGATATTGTACCAGTTAAGCACTTTTTTAATATCTGAAACATACACGCGGTCACGATCAAAATCAGGAATAACTTCACCAAAATAAGATAGTAATTCATCGTTAGCCGATTTGTGATCCATTGCTGGACCGTTATTTTCTTTTTTTGCAATACGTGCAAAAACTTCGAACAATTTCAACTCATCAGTTTCTGTATAAATAGAAATTTCTGATAATAAACTTACATTGCTTCTTAAACCAACTGTTATTTTTTTACCATCGATTAAAGATTCTGCAATAAATCCTGATCTAGTTTGGATTTTTAATTCGTATAATCCTGGTTTCCCAGATATAGCTAAAACTTTTTCTACGCTCATTACTTTATTTTTTTCAAGGTCACAAATATCATAATTTGAATTTAATATCCAAAATTATCTACCTTTTTTGTTGATAAATTTCATTCTATAATCAGAAAATACTTTTCCTTCCATAATATTTTGTAAACGTTTGGCGTTTAGTTTCTTTTTTAAGCTCGATATTTTATCGGTAAACAAAACACCTTCAATATGATCGTATTCGTGTTGAATTACTCTGGCAGCATATCCAGAAAATTCTTTTACATGTTTTGTAAAATTTTCGTCATAATATTCTATGGTGATATTTGGTTTACGGTAAACATCTTCTCGAACTCCCGGAATACTTAAACATCCTTCGTTAAAAGCCCATTCTTCGCCTTCTTCTTTCAAAATTTTTGCATTGATAAAGGTACAATTAAAATCTGCCAAAAAAGTTCGTTCTTCCTTAGACAGGTCTTCATCTTCACCAAATGGTTTGGTATCAACAACAAACAAACGGATAGGTAGCCCAATTTGCGGTGCAGCCAAACCTACGCCATAAGCATTGTTCATGGTTTCGTACATATTATCTATAAGCTCTTGTAACTGCGGATAATCTTTGGTGATTTCTTCGCATTCTTTACGTAAAACTGGATCGCCGTAACCTACAATAGGTAAAATCATTTCTTTGTTTTTAAAATATTATGGCAAATTTACGAAATATAGTAAAAGTAGCCGCTAATTAATTAACTTTAATGTTTGTTTAAGAAAGGAACTTTTTAATTGGTTTTCGGTAGCATGTTTAATAAACTTATTTTAAAATTTGGTGACAATCAGTTTTATAACGCTCTTAAAGTGACGTTTACAGCTATTGTTTCATTTTTTATTTTTTACAATCCTAATGATTTTTCTATTGCCTTTACAATTACTTTAGGCGCTTTGTTATGCGCACCTATTGATATATCGAGCAATTTTAAACATAAAGTAATAGGTTTACTGTTAGTGGCGTTTTTGATTCCGCTTATTTCTTTAACACTTACTTATACGTATGCGTTCCCGCTTATATTCACAGTGTTATTTTGTTTGTTGGTATTCTTTTCTGCTTTAATTTCATTGTACGGTCATCGCGCAAATCTTATGTCGTTCACGCTTTTGTTAACCATTAGTCTTTCGTTTATACACCATGACAAACCCGAAATTTTAGTTAGCAATTGTTTGTATTTATTAACAGGTGGCTTATTTTACACCTTAGCTTCGGTCTTATTTTACTTTATTAAGCCCAACAGGTATATTAATTTAGAGGTTGCCGACTGTATTGAAATGACGAGTGATTACTTAAAATTAAGAGCTCAACTATGGAATGAAGATGCAGATCGAGAAAAAATAAACCGACAAATGTTAGAAAAGCAAATTAGAATTAATGAGCTGCACGAACACATCAGAGAATATTTGGTCTATAATAAAGCACGTACAATTAATTCTAACAACAATAGAAAGCTTTTAATTGCACTCACTTCGTTGGTTGAAATATTAGAGTTGTCTATGGCAAATGCGTTTAATCATCAAGAGTTTATCGATTTTTTCAAAAAAGATCCATCGGTATTAAAAGAGTATAAACAACTTGCCGAAAATTTTGCCGTTTCATTAAATCATTTGGCTGTTAATATTAAATCGAGTAAAAAGCACCATTCTAAAGTAAGTTTAACAACTGATTTTAAGCAACTAAGAAAAAAAATAGATCTATTTTTACAGCAGGAAGATATACCCGCCTATCATGAAAAAAGTATGATGATTAGTAACCTTTTGTTTTATGCCGATAAACAAGTAGAAAAAATTAAAGGTTTGGAACGAGTGTATAAAGAACGCGTAAATGCAGATGAATTACGAGGAAAATACAAAGATTTAGAAAAGTTTTTTACACCAGAGCATTATCGCTTAAAAACATTGACCGATCATTTAAACTTTAAATCCTCCACCTTTAGATATGCTTTAAGATTAACATTAACCATGCTTACCGGTTTATTGGTTGGTAAATTTTTTGAATTTGAAAATGCCTATTGGATTCTGCTAACTATTGTGGTAATAATGCGCCCGGGTTATGGTTTAACCAAACAGCGATCTACCCATAGAGTAGTAGGAACCGTAATTGGCGGTATTTTAGGAATTGTTGCCTTAATAGTAATTGATAGCAATATAGTTTTAAGCATACTTGCTATTGTTTCTATGCTTATGGGCTATTGGCTTTCGGGTATAGATTACAAAGTTGGAGTAACATTTGTAACCTTTTATGTAATTTTGATTTATGGATTACTAACAAATGATGCTGAGTCGCATTTAGTTTATCGCATTTTAGATACAGCAATTGGAGCCGTTTTGGCTTATTTGGCAACTCGGTTTGTTTGGCCAAGTTGGGAGTTGCATTCAGTGAACACCTACTTAGAAAAATCGTTACGTGCCATTCAGTTTTACATTATAGAAGTAAAATATTATTACATAAAAAAAGGCGAACCTACCACAGCTTATAAGTTAGCTCGGAAAAATGCTTTTATCGAAGTTGGTAACTTAATGGCAAGTTTTCAACGATTAATTCAAGAACCGAAAAACAAACAATTAAATCGGGCAGAATTATACGAACTAACTGTTTTAAGCCAAACATTAGTTTCATCTGCAGCAAGCATTGGTACATACATTCAGTTTCAAAACACTACCGAAGCTTCAAAAGCTTTTAAATTAGTGATGGATTATATTAATAACAATTTAAGTCAAGCTTTACACCATTTAGATTTTGATGCAGAAATAACGTCTGATACCGAGGAGGATTTTCAGGTGAGTATTGGTCAACTTAAAACGATTAGAAGACAAGAAATTGAAACGATGGATTTAGATGATACTCAAAAAATTCAGAAATTAGAAGAATCACAACTAATTATCGATCAACTTATTTGGATGAGTAACTTATCAGAAAAAATTGAAAAGTTAACTTTAAAGATGAAGTAATAAAAAAGTCGTTTCTAATTGAAACGACTTTTTTACATTAAAATATTTGTACTATTAAGAATACATTTTGTTACGTAATTCTTTAATTTTTGGATCGTCTAAATATTCGTCAAATGTCATGTAACGGTCAATAACTCCGTTTGGTGTTAATTCCAAAATACGGTTACCAACTGTTTGTGCAAACTCGTGATCGTGTGTTGTAAACAATACCGAACCTTTAAAGTTTTTTAGCGAGTTGTTAAATGCAGTGATCGATTCTAAGTCTAAGTGGTTGGTAGGCTCATCTAACATCAATACATTGGCACGTAGCATCATCATACGCGATAACATACAGCGTACTTTTTCACCACCTGATAATACCGAACCTTTTTTCAAGGCTTCTTCGCCCGAAAAAATCATTTTACCTAAGAATCCACGTACATAAACCTCATCGCGTTCTTCTTCGGTTTTAGCCCATTGACGCAACCAATCAACCAAAGTTAAATCTTCGGTAAAAAAGCTATGGTTATCTGCAGGTAAATAAGATTGTGTGGTTGTAATACCCCATTCAAACGTTCCGGCATCTGCTTTTAAATTATCGTTCAAGATCTCGTAAAAAGCGGTAGTTGCACGAGAATCTTTTGAGAAAACAACAATTTTATCGCCTTTTGCCATGTTAAAATCAACATCTTTAAAAAGAATGTCTCCATCAACAGAAGCACTTAACCCTTTTATATTTAAAATTTGATCACCTGCTTCACGCTCTTGTTCAAAAATAATAGCAGGGTAACGACGTGAAGATGGTTTAATTTCATTCACATTCAACTTTTCGATCATTTTTTTACGTGATGTTGCTTGTTTTGATTTAGCAACGTTAGCAGAAAATCGACGAATAAATTCTTCTAATTCGGCTTTTTTCTCTTCTGCTTTCTTGTTTTGCTGTGCACGTTGTTTAGCAGCTAATTGCGAAGATTCGTACCAGAAAGTATAGTTTCCTGAAAAATGATTGATTTTACCAAAGTCGATATCCGAAATATGCGTACAAACGGCATCTAAAAAGTGACGGTCGTGCGATACAACTAACACCGTGTTTTCATAATTAGCCAAGAAATTTTCTAACCAACCAATGGTTTCAAAATCCAAATCGTTGGTAGGCTCATCCATTACTAACACATCAGGATTACCAAATAATGCTTGCGCCAATAATACCCTAACTTTCAATTTTGGCTCAACTTCTGCCATTAAGGTATAGTGTAAATCTTCAGAAATTCCTAAGTTCGATAACATAGAAGCTGCATCAGAATCGGCATTCCAACCATTCATTTCATCAAACTGCAATTGCAATTCACCTATTCGGTCGGCATTTTCATCAGAATAATCGGCATATAGATCGTCCATTTCTTTCTTAACGGCAAACAACACTTTATTACCCATTAATACGGTTTCTAATACCGTATGCTCATCAAACATATTGTGGTTTTGGTTTAATACCGACATACGTTTTCCGGGTTCTAGAATAACATGTCCTGATGTTGGATCGATATCACCAGCAATTATCTTTAAAAAAGTGGATTTTCCGGCTCCGTTCGCACCAATAATTCCATAGCAGTTGCCTTGAGTAAATGTAGCATTTACTTCGTCGAACAATATACGTTTTCCAAATTGTACAGATAAATTTGAAACTGTTAACATACTTAAATAATTTTAATCTGCAAATTTACGAAATTATATCCGATAATCAGTTTATTATCTATTAAGAGATCTAAATATGAATTAGTAAATTCAACTTATAAATTTTTCTCTTTTCTAAGTTGGTCGATCTAACACAAAAAACGCAACATAATGATTTTTATTTATTTGTAGGATTTTTCTTAAAAAAATATTAAATTTAACGTTATATTTAACAATCCTAAAAGCTTGAAGCCTTAATTTTGATACCATGAAGACAATTAACATGATAGGCTCGGGTAATGTAGCATACCATTTATTAAACGCCTTAAAAAATTCATCTCAATTTAGAGTGCAAAATGTAGCGGTACGTTCTTTAGAAAAAGCAAAACAATTTATTGAGGAAGAATTACTTGTATTGGATATCAGCAATCTGCAACCTGCCGATATTACTATTATTTCGGTGAGTGACAATGCTATTAAAGAAGTTTCAGACGCTATTGCTTACGAAAATTCTTTAGTGGTACACACCTCGGGCACTACTGCTATGCAGCTATTAAACGATAAAAATAGAAAAGGAGTTTTTTATCCGTTACAAACTTTTTCAAAAAATAAAGTTGTTAATTTTAAAGAAGTGCCTTTGTGTTTGGAAGCTGAAGACGAAACGGATTTAAAGGAATTGAAAAGTTTAGCCGCAGATTTGTCTGACAATGTTTTTGAAATTTCATCAGAACAGAGAAAAAGCTTACATGTATCGGCCGTTTTTGTAAGTAATTTTGTCAATCACATGTATCACATAGGTCATACAATTTGTGAAGAACATCACATACCGTTTGATGTTTTAAAACCGCTAATTACAGAAACCGCCGATAAAATTAATTATTTAACGCCCCAGCAAGCACAAACAGGACCAGCGGTTAGGCACGATGATTTAACAACAACTGCTCATGAAGCATTTTTACAAAACAACACCAATAAAGAAATTTATAAATTAATTACAAAAAGCATACAACAAAATGTCTAAAAGTTACAAAGAATACTTAAACAACATTGATACATTTATTTTTGATGTTGACGGAGTATTAACCGATGGAACCATACAGGTAACACAAAGCGGCGAATTGCTGCGAACTATGAATATACGCGACGGTTATGCTATGAAAGCTGCCATAGAAAAAGGGTATAACGTATGTGTTATTTCGGGCGGATCAAGCGAAGGCGTAAGAATAAGATTAAGAAATTTAGGCATTTTTGATGTACATTTAGGAGTAGCCGATAAAATTGAAATTTATCAGGAATACATACACGTTAACAATATTAAACCTGAAAACGTTTTGTATATGGGCGATGATTTACCTGATTATTGGGTGATGCAAAAGGTAGGTTTACCTGCATGCCCTCAAGATGCCGCTCCAGAAATTAAAAAGCTCTGCAAATACATTTCGCACGTAAATGGTGGTAAAGGTGCGGTACGCGATGTTATTGAACAAGTTATGAAAGTTCAAGGAAAATGGTTAGAGCATTTTGAAGCAAAATTTGATTAACAATTTAAATACACTAGCTTATGAACGTTCTAAAAAAAGATCAGGCGCAAATGATGTTGCAAATTATTGCAACAGTTTTATTATTTCGTTTTGTTTTATTCGAAAATTTAATTGAAGAATTAGGCCTTTCTAAGCTACATTATTTTTTGCTTCTTATAGCTATAGGAATCACGATTTTCGGTGGCGTATTGCTCTACAAAATTGTACTTCAAGAAGAATTTCCTGAGAAAAACATCGAAAAAGATATTAACAAAGCGTATTACCGCTATTTAGCGGCTAATATGGTAGCTATTGGTATTAGTTTTTTTGTTTCAAGCGCCATCGACAAAACCTATTATTTTGGATTTTTCCTAGCATTGTTTGCTATTTTATACTTGTATATGACGCAATGGCGAAAAGTTTTAGTGTTTGATAACGCTGTATATTCACTGATAATCTGCGCACCTGTATTTATGTTAGTGGTGCTTGATTTAATGCCGTCATTACAAATATATGACTCAACAGTTAATTTGGAAAAACAACAAATCCTTAATATCTCGTTGCAAATATGCACCTTATTGTGGCTGTTGTATTTCATAAAAACCATTTTAATTGATTTAAAATTTATGGAGTTAGATATTAAACATAAACGTAAATCGTTGGCAACAATACACGGAAGAATATTAGGTGCCAAACGAACCACTTTTTTATCATTTATACCGTTAATTTTAATCATCATATTCTGCGTACTGCACATTAACCTAACCATATTAATAGGTTACATTGCCGTTGCCGTTATTTTGCCTTACTTATTTTACCTTGCCAAATTATGGAAAGCAAAATCAACAGAAGATTTTAACAGCATCAACAATATTTTAAATATAATCATTTGGTTAACTATCTTTTCTATTGTAGTTTTATACTTCAATTTACAATAGACAATGATCTTAAAAGAAAAGTTTAGGAATAAAAAGATAATATTAGCATCAAATTCGCCTAGAAGAAAACAATTTTTAACCGATTTAGGTGTAACATTCAGCATACAACCTGCAAACGTAAACGAAGAATATCCTTCCTTTTTAAAAGGCAAGGATATTGCTTTGTATATTGCTGAACAAAAAGCTTCGGTTTTTTCAAATATAGCTGATGATGAAATCATTATAACCTGCGATACGGTGGTTTGGATAGACGATACTTCTTTAGAGAAACCACAAAACAAAGAGGATGCCTTACAAATGTTACAAAAACTTTCAGGTAAAACGCATGAAGTAATTAGCGCGGTTTGTATCAAATCCAAAGAAAAAGAAATGCTTTTTTCAGACACCACCTTTGTTACTTTTAATCAATTATCCACGGAGGATATTTTATTTTATATTGAAACCTACCAACCTTATGACAAAGCCGGAGCTTACGGCATACAAGAATGGATTGGTTTAGTTGGTATTGAAAAAATTAACGGCTCGTACACCAATGTAGTTGGTATGCCGATGGAAAAACTCTATAAAAATTTAAATGCTTTTTAACATGTTCGAAAGTTTTAATATTTCTGATTACTACGGAAAAATAATTGCCACAATTATTTTATTAATTATTCTGTATGTATTACGATTATTAGTTAGTAAAATTATTTTAAAAGTATCTAATATTTCAGAGAAAGCTGAAAACCGAAGCAAATTGGTATTGAAGTATATCAATTCTTTCTTAAGTATTTTATTTTTTATCTTTTTCATTATTTTGTGGGGTGTTGATACCGATAAACTCATTAGTTTTATGGGTGCCGCTATTACTTTTATCGGCGTTGCGTTGTTTGCACAATGGTCAGTTTTAAGCAATTTTACAGCCGGAATGATTATGTTTTTCAGTTTCCCTTATAACATTGGCGATCGCATCAAAATTCATGATAAAGATTTTCCTATCGAAGCTAAAATTGATGATATTAAAGCTTTTCACACAATATTAATTACAGATGAAGGTGAAAAAATATCGTACCCCAACAATTTGTTTTTACAAAAATCGGTAGTGGTTTTGTAATTTTTACTTACCACATGTACCACAGATTGATATGATTTCTTTGTAAGTACTTACAATTAAAATCTAAAAAGTTCTTTAATCCTTAGCTAAAATATTTATATATGATTATTACAAAATATATCTGTGCATCTGTGGGTAAATAATAAAAAAATGAAAAAAAACATTATATATATTTTTTGTGCGTTATTAATACAAAACATAACAGCACAAAAACCACAAACCCCTACTCCATCTGAAATTTATTTCAAAATGGAACAGCTAAACGTGTTAGCAAGTGCCTTGTACGTAGCAGCACATCCGGATGATGAAAACACGCGGTTGATTACTTATTTAACCCATCACAATAAAGCGTATACCAACTATTTTTCTTTAACACGCGGAAACGGCGGACAAAATTTAATTAGTAACGAATTGGGAACCGATTTGGGCGTAATCCGTACCAACGAATTGTGGAATGCACGAAAAATTGATGGCGGACA
>JAHAYQ010000265.1 GCA_018384465.1 Myroides sp.
TTCATTAATTCGGCAATATCAGCAAAGTGTATGTCCTCGAGGATTCGCAGTAATTCGCGCTCGTTCTTTTCGGCTATCAAGCCCTCGATTTCAAGGATAAATTCTTTACTGATTTTGAATTCCATGAGCTTCTATTTTTTGTGTTAAGGTTATAAATTCTTCTACACTTAATTGTTCGGGACGTAAGTTAAACACTTCGTCTTCTTTTATTTCTTCTGATATAAAACTTTTTAAACTGTTGCGCAGTGTTTTTCTTCGTTGATTAAACGCCGATTTTACGACAGTGAAAAATAGTTTTTCGTTGCAAGGTAGCGAATAATCTTCTTTTCGGATCATGCGCATTACACCCGATTTTACTTTAGGTGGCGGCGTAAATACATGTTCTGAAACGGTAAATAAATATTCGGTATCGTAAAAAGCTTGGGCTAACACCGACAATATTCCGTAGGTTTTGCTTCCTTTTTTTTCACAAATGCGTTCGGCAACTTCTTTTTGAAACATACCCGAAAATTCAGGAATCTGATCGCGCATTTCTAATACTCTAAATACAATTTGAGTGGATATATTATACGGAAAGTTTCCAATTATAGCAAAGGGATCTTCGCCAAATACTTTTTTTAAATTGTATTTTAAAAAATCTTCGCCAATGATGTGGTTGTGTAACTTAGGGTAATGTTTTTCTAAATACACCACCGATTCGGTATCAATTTCAACCACAAAGGTTTCTACTTCCTTTTCTAATATGTATTTTGTGAGCACTCCCATTCCTGGACCAATTTCCAATACTTTATCGTAACCGTTCAGGGTAAGTGTATCGGCAATATTCTTGGCAACACTTTCGTCGTTTAAAAAATGTTGACCCAAGTGTTTTTTTGCACGTACTTTGTCAGAATTACTCATGCTCGCTAATGATTTCTAAATCGGTACGAAAGGTAAGCATTTTGTCTGCAAAGCGTTCCATACCTTCGTTTCGCAATAAAGGTGCGTGGTGGTCTTTGTAATTTTGTAAAGCTTCTTTGGTAGGTGAAAAATACTGAACGGAATAGGTAATACCACCCATTTCTTCGTCAACCAACACTTTTACCATGCGCGCCGATGTAAAACAACCTGTGTTTAATACCTCTTGTATGTGCTTTTTCTGCATCCAATCCATCCATTCGTCATGAATAGATTCATCTATATTTATGGTAACGTTGTATATAATCATAAGTTATTTTAGATTTCAGTGATTAAAAACACCTACAAGGTTTTTAAAACCTTGCAGGAAGTTTTATGAATGCCTTTACGAAATTCTGTCAAATCCGCAGTACGGACGTAAAACTTCAGGAATTTCAATACCTTCAGGCGTCTGATAGTTTTCTAAAATACCTGCCAATACACGTGGTAAAGCTAAAGAAGATCCGTTCAACGTGTGTGCCAACTGGGTTTTACCATCTTTACCTTTGAATCTTAATTTTAAGCGATTGGCTTGGTAGGTTTCAAAATTTGATACTGAAGAAATTTCTAACCAACGGTCTTGCGCGGTTGAAAACACTTCAAAATCATAGGTTAATGCCGATGTGAAGCCCATATCGCCTCCACATAAACGAAGAATGCGGTAAGGCAATTTTAGTTCGTTTAAAATGTCTTTTACGTGTTCAACCATACCATCTAAAGCTTCGTATGACTTGTCAGGATGCTCAATGCGTACAATTTCTACTTTGTCAAATTGATGTAAACGGTTCAGCCCACGTACATGTGCGCCATAAGATCCAGCTTCTCTGCGGAAACATGGCGTATATCCTGTGTTGCGAATAGGTAGTTCGCTTTCTTGTAAAATTACATCGCGATACAAGTTAGTAACTGGTACTTCGGCGGTTGGAATCAAATATAAATCATCGGCAACTGCATGATACATTTGTCCTTCTTTATCTGGTAACTGACCAGTTCCGTAACCCGACGCTTCGTTAATTAAATGCGGCACCTGCACTTCATCATATCCGGCTTGAGTGTTTTTATCTAAAAAGTAACTGATTAAAGCACGTTGTAATCGGGCACCTTTTCCTTTGTACACAGGGAAACCTGCGCCGGTAATTTTTGCACCTAATTCAAAATCAATAATGTCGTATTTTTTGGCTAATTCCCAATGAGGTAAAGCACCATCAAACAAGGTAGGGATTTCGCCAGCTTCAAAAACGGTAAGGTTATCTTCGGCAGCTTTCCCTTCTGGAACTATAGCTGTTGGTGTATTGGGAATTTGATATAATTGTTGTGTAAGCTCGTCGCTTAGCGTATTCAACAGCTCTTTTAAGTCGGCAGTGCGTTCTTTAGATTGAGCTGTTTTTTGTTTTAGCTCTTCTGCCTTTTCTTTTTCGCCGTTACGCATTAAATCACCAATTTCTTTGGATAGCTTGTTTGATTCGGCTAAAAGAGTGTCCAACTCTACTTGTGTGGCTCTTCTTTGTTCATCGAGGTCGATTACTTTTTGAATCATTTCAGCAGCATCAAGATTTCTTTTGGCAAGGGCTTGTACCACTTGTTCTTGATTTTCTCTAATATGGGCTATCTGTAACATAAATAAATAAATTGATAAAAGGCAAATTTACATAAATTCTTCGTGATTTTTATGATGATTACAACAATAAATCTTTGCCCATTAGGTACTTGCTGTTAAGTGAAATAATGGTATTTTTACTAAAATTCGTATTTGAATGAAAAATATATTTTTAATTGTTGTTTTCTGTTTATTTGCAAATCGTCTTTGTGCGCAAATTCCTGCTCCAGCGTATAGCGAATATAGGTTTTACGAGCAGTTGGCTGCCGAAAAACGCTTGGCATTTGTTCCCAACCCCAATACGTATAATTACGATGTAACGTATCAAAAGTTAGAAATACAGATAGATCCTTCGCAGTATTATATAAACGGAGCCGTAACTACACAGTTTGTGGCTCAGGAAGATATGCAAACCATTGTTTTTGATTTAAGTCATCAGTTGCAAGTTACCGCTGTATGGCAGGAAAATCAATTGTTAAGCTATACACAAGGTAATAACGAATTGCGTATTGATTTGAATGAGGGGGTTTTAACCGGTGCGATGGGGGAAGTTAAAGTAAATTATGAAGGTGTTCCTCCAACTGATAACGAAGCGTTTGTACAAAGTTATCACAATAATTCGCCTATTGTATGGACATTGTCAGAGCCTTTTGGGGCTAAAGACTGGTGGCCGTGTAAACAATCGCTTAATGATAAAGTGGATTCTATTGATATTTATCTTAAAACTCCCCAAGCTATGGTGGCGGTTGCAAACGGTATGGAGCAATCACAAACTGCCGATGGTAATGGTTGGAAAACCACACATTTTAAACATCAATATCCTATACCTGCGTATTTGGTAGCCATTGCAGTGACTAATTACGAAGTTTTTGAACAAACGGCAGGTACATCGCCGTACACCTTTCCTATAATTAATTATTTGTATCCTGAAAATTACCAATCGGCAGTGAACCAATTAGCGGTTACGTTACCTATCATGAATTTGTTCGAAAATTTGTTTGGTACGTATCCATTTCATCAAGAAAAATATGGGCATGCGCAATTTGGTTGGGGTGGTGGTATGGAACATACAACGGTTTCTTTTATGGGCAGCTTTTCACGAGGATTGATCGCTCATGAATTGGCACACCATTGGTTTGGCAATAAGGTAACGTGCGGTACTTGGCAAGATATATGGATTAACGAAGGTTTTGCTGAATATATGGCGGGTTTGGTAGTAGCGCATTTAGATGGCGACGACGCTTTTGTTAATTGGAAAAAACAAAAATATAATAGCATTACTTCTGCCACTTGGGGAAATCTGTATTTAACCGAAGAGCAAGCGTTGGATTCAAACCGGATATTTAATGGTCGATTGACCTATAATAAAGGATCTATGGTGGTACATATGTTGCGGTATGTTTTAGGGGATGAAGATTTTTACCAAGGAATGAAACAGTTCTTAAACGATCCAGAATTAGCGTATGGCTACGCCGTAACAGAACAAGTTAAAAATCATTTAGAAGCGGCTTCGGGTAAAGATTTAGCATCTTTTTTCAATCAGTGGATTTATAGTGAAGGCTATCCGTCGTATCAGGTTGCTGCAGAAATTATTTCCCCATCACAAATTAAAATCGTTTTGTCACAAACTACTTCACACCCAAGTGTGTCTTTCTTTCAAATGCCCGTAACTCTTCAATTAAAGGGATCAAACGGAGAAACTGAGCTCATTGTTTTAGAACATACTGAGAACGATCAAGAGTTTATGGTTGGTGTATCTCTTTTAGATGTGCAAAGTATTGAAGTTGATCCGTTTGCAGATATTATTACAAAAGATAATAAAGTTAGTATACAAGAAGGCGTGGCTTTACAATCGGGTGAAATAGAGGTGTTTCCAAATCCTACTGCTGATACGTTTCAAGTCGTGTTTCCTAAGGATATGGAAGTTTTATCGATGGATTTGTACGATACAAAAGGAAAATTGATTCGTAAAAACATCAATAATCCCTATCATTCAAGCGAATTATCAAGCGGAGTGTATGTGCTTAGAATAGAAACTGAGGAACAGATCTATCATAAAAAAGTGGTAAAAAATTAAAATGGACTTAAAGTGTATCATTTAGTAAGCTTAAAATCTTACATTTGTGCATCAAAAAAATAGAAAGTATAATAGTTAATGGACATAATAGTTAAGTTATCGCAATTTTTACTGAGTTTATCTTTATTAATTGTCTTGCACGAGTTAGGGCATTTTATTCCCGCTAAATTATTTAAAACACGCGTAGAAAAGTTTTATTTGTTTTTCGATGTAAAGTTTTCGTTGTTTAAAAAGAAAATAGGGGATACCGTGTACGGAATTGGTTGGTTGCCTTTAGGTGGATATGTGAAAATAGCTGGAATGATTGATGAAAGCATGGATACCGAGCAAATGAAACAAGAACCGCAACCGTGGGAATTTCGATCTAAACCGGCATGGCAACGACTAATCATTATGTTAGGTGGGGTTACCGTAAACTTTTTATTGGCTTTTGTTATATATATTGGAATGACTTGGTATTACGGCGAACGATATATTGCAAATGAAGATTTACAAAATGGGGTATGGGTACAGTCGCCTGCCTTAGAAAACTCTGGAATGGAATCAGGAGATAAGATTATTTCTATTGATGGAAAAAAACTTACACGTATAAATGAAGCACCTGCACAATTAATTACCGCCAAGGAAATAGTTGTGGAACGAAACGGACAAGAAGAAACCTTGACGTTGCCGGTTGACTTTGTAGATCAGTTGATGTCTAACAAAACAGGTGGATTGGTAGCGCCACGTATTCCTTTGATTGTATCTGCTATTCCAGATGATTCTCACAATAAAGAAGTATTAAAAGTAGGTGATTTTATTACCGAGTTAAACGGCGTAAAAATTGATTTTGCAGATCAGTTTCAAGCGATAGTTGAGAATTTAAAAAGCGAAACAGTACGTGCAGTAGTTCAAAGAGACGATCAACAAATAGAAGTGCCGCTTGCTGTTAATGAAGAAGGAAAAGTGGGTATGGCTTATGCTTTAGGTATTAAAGAGTCAGATGCTGAACGCTTAGGGTTGTACAAGGTTTCGCACGAGCATTATTCATTAGGAGAATCAGTTCCTATTGGTTTAAAAAGAGGAAAAGACCAATTAGTAGGATATGGAAAGCAATTAAAAATGATTGTTAATCCCGATACAGGTGCTTATAAAGGTGTGGGAGGATTTAAGGCAATTTATGATGTTTTTCCAAGTTTTTGGAGCTGGGAAGTGTTCTGGAGCATTACGGCATTCTTGTCAATTATGCTTGGCGTGATGAATTTATTACCTATTCCGGCGTTAGATGGGGGGCATGTTATGTTTTTATTATATGAAATGATTTCTGGTAGAAAACCAAGCGACAAGTTTATGGAATATGCTCAAACGGTTGGTTTCCTTATACTTATCGCATTGCTTTTGTTTGCTAACGGAAACGACATATTTAAAGCTTTAACCGGTAAGTAAAAAAAGATAACAATTTTTTAAAAAAGTGTTTGTAGAAACGAAATTTCGTTCTATATTTGCATCGCAATAAAGGTAACACACCTTCCTCCTTAGCTCAGTTGGTTAGAGCATCTGACTGTTAATCAGAGGGTCCTTGGTTCGAGCCCAAGAGGGGGAGCAAAATACAGAACGCCTTACAGAAATGTAAGGCTTTTTTGTTGTTTAAAACGGTTTTATTGGGTTTGTCAACTTTTATTA
>JAHAYQ010000300.1 GCA_018384465.1 Myroides sp.
CCATTGTCTGTGAAATTACCTGCATTACCCGTAAAAATATAGCCATTAAAAACATTAAATCCATACGTTAATGCATACCCATTGCCACTACCCACACTGAATAACTTGTTAGCTGTAGATGCTAATGAAGGATTTATCTTATAAACATCGGTTTCAGCAGTGAAATACAATGATTGCCCATCAACAGATAAATTTCTACCGTTGGCAAGCTCTAAATAAGTTGTAGCTGAAACAGTAGTTCCATTTAAAGCATAAATAAAACTGTTTGTTTCATTATTGGTCATAACATATACCGTTTCTCCACTTGCTGTAAGTCCGTTAATAGCAGCATTTAGTGTAACATCTACTGTATTAGTATCTTCGCTAACATCAATCAGCTCTACTAGCGTACCACCACTATAAAAATTGTTAGCTGCATATATATACTCATTATTAGCTACCAATTGTTCTGCAGGATAATTTAAGGCTACCGACTTTACGAATGCAAAGGTTTCGGCATTGTAAACTAACACTTCGGCATTGTTCATTAAACTAACATACAATTTACCGTTTTTAACCACAGCAAAACGAGGGAAATTTAATTGTTCTGTGATGGTATATACCGATTTAAATGTTTTTTTATTCACCACTTCTATGGTGTTAGAATTATTCACAACCACAAACACATATTTATCAGTTACAGCCATTGATTGTGCTACATCGCCCAAAACTTTACCGTTTGCCGATTTAAAAATGTTGTTTGTAAGCGCACTTAAATTACCGTTTATATGCGATACGGTAGCGTTGTTACTATTAAACTGTCCTTCATTGGTAATAAAATATCCCTCTGTAAGATTTAATTCTTGTTCATCAATTAGATCGTCAGAATTACTACAGCTATACAAAGTAAAAGCAGCAACTATGGGCAATAAGATTTTTTTCATGATATTAAAACTTTTTAATGATTTGTAAATGATAATTTCTTCCTGGCATCAGTCGTTCGGGCATGCTACTGTACACAGTATTGGTCAAATTGTTAATTTTAAAATTGATATACAGCGGTTTGTTTTTAAAAGAACATTTTTGTTGTAAATCGATAGAAAGAATGCCATAGCTGTTTAAAGCCGATGCCTCGTTATTAGATTCGGTTGTATGTACTTTTCCGATGTACATAAATGAAGGACTGATACTAAAACGATTTAGCCTATACGACAATTGAACATTAAATTTATGTTGTGGCGTATAAGTAAGTTGTTTGTTAGTTTCTTGGTCTGTAGATTGGGTAAATGCGTAATTAGCATTCCAGCTTACTTGTTGATTATGAAACTTTTTTTTACCATGCAAATACAGTTCTGTTCCGTAAACAGTAACTTTTCCTGCATTCTCTGCTTCCCAATAACCAGTACTTGTTGGTACCCAACGTATCATATTATTTATAAAACTATAATATACTGATAAATTGATGTTTATAAGTTTTGATTTAAACTCTTGGTTTATGTCAAATTGATGACTTGTTTCTGGATTTAATTGTAGATTTCCGCCGGGTTGCCAATACAGATCATTAAAAGTAGGGATGCGATAATTTTTAGAAACGTTCATTTTTAAATCATATGTATCGCTCATATAATACCAGCCTGCAGAAAACAAAAGAGGGTCGCTATAATCTTTGGCTCTTTCATTTTTTAACCCTATTTCAAAACCTGTCTTGGGTGTTAAATGATAATGTGCTAATGCGCCAAAGGAGAAAATTTGTTGGGTAGCAAAGGGCAAGTTGGAATGAATGCCTTTTCCTTTGGTATTCTGAAATTCTGCAAATGCAGATACTCTTAAATCACTCGTCCATTGATAAAAACTTTCGTTTTTTACAATCCAAGAAGAAGTTTCGCCACCCGAAAAATTTTCAGTTGGTAATTGGTCAAAATACTTATATTCTTCTTGAATGTTTGCTACGTAGAAACTGTTAAGAAATCGAGATGTTTTGTAATGCCATTTAACTAAGTTACGGTAAAAGTTATTTTGATATTTGGTTCGTACTTGATGTTCAGAAAGCAAAGAAAAATGTCGTTCATCATTATACGTCGCCGAATAGGCTTCTAAGGTATTTTTAGAATTAATACGGTAAGCTATTTCTGCACCAAAATGAGTATTATAGAAAGCCCCGTTGCTGTTTCTTCGTCCTTTACCAATCCATTCGTAATCGTTGTCGCTTTTATTCAATCCAAAATGAGCATTAACAGCTAACTGATCGGTACCGGCAGAAAATTTATAGTTAGTAGACATCGTCTTAAAACTTCCATAATGCAGTTGTACAGTATGTTCACTATCTTTTTTAAATTGAAAATCATTATTTAAATGAATGGTTCCACCCATAGCACCACTTCCAAACAAAACGCTACCTCCGCCAGGTTTAACGATGATCTGATCATAATTTTTAAAAGAAGTAGAATTAAAATCGGTTTGACCTAATAAAGCAGAATTAACTTTTATTCCATTCCATAATACTCCGGTTTGTTGAGCCGTAGTTCCTCTAAAACTAGGTGAACTGACCATGCCGTAACCATTTTCTTTAAAATAAATCGTGGTGTTTTTTTGTAAAAAATCAGTAAAAGATCCATTTGCGTTATCAATAAGCGAATCGCTTAAAACAAAATGATGCTGTGATTTAGATTGATTAGAGATTTTATTTTTTTCAATGATTAACTCATCGAGTTGCACCGAAAATTGATCTTGGGCAACCGATTTGCATATAGAGAACAGTACTAATGAACAGATGATGGTTTTCTTCATTTGTTTAACCTTTTTTCCCGAAGGTGAAATCAATTAATATTCATTAGGCAGGTCTCCTGGCTTGCTTCTTGTTTTTGCCTTCCCAAATTAAAATTCAGTGGCGTAGTTAAAAACAAGAGTTTGTAAAAACAAACAAAGCTTACAGTTGCGGGAACAGCATAGGAATTGATAAAAAAATCGCACCTATTTCCCTATTAATGCATCAAAAATTGCAACCTAAAACAGTGCAAATGTAGTATAATAAATTGGTTGTGCAAATTAAAGTTTTTTGCCTTTTTGTTTTTTATGTTTAGAATACAGTACTTTTGTTGAAAATTCTAAAACTATGCGCTCATCTATTTTTATTGTAACATTGTTTCTTTTTACTGTTCTTGGTTGTAAGCAAAAAGCTACTACAAATTCGCCAAAAGTATCAAACAGTATTACCTATGCGTCGGGTTTAGAAATTCATGATTACAATGATTTTACCGTAATGAAGGTTACTAAACCCTGGCCTAATGCTACCAAAACCTATACCTACGTTTGCAGTAAAGACAAAGCATTAGTACCTGATAGTTTAAAATTATATACGTTTATAAAAACACCTGTAACCAATGTGGTAGCTACTTCTACTACCCATATTCCCTCGTTAGTTGCATTAAATCAAACAGAAAAATTAATTGGATTTCCGAATTTAGATTATGTATCGTCAGAAATGATGAGAAGTAGAATTGATGCAGGAAAAGTTATGGAATTATCTGATAATGAAAGTTTGAATTTTGAAAAAACGATTGATTTACAGCCCCAGATAATAATTGGTTTGAGTATGGATAGCGAAACCTCTAAATTCAATCAATTTGAAAAAGCAGGCATACCAGTTGTGTATAATGCCGATTGGGTTGAAACATCGCCTTTAGGAAAAGCTGAATGGATAAAGTTTTTCGGCGTATTATTCGATCAGCAAGAACAAGCTAATGCCTATTTTGAAGAAGTAGTTTTTAATTATCACCAAGCCAAAGCCTTAGTAAGCGAAGTAACTTACAGACCTACCGTTTTAAGCGGTGCCATATTTCAAGATGTATGGTATGTTCCGCAAGGCGATAGTTGGATGGCACAGTTTATAAATGATGCGGGTGGCAGATATCTTTGGAGCGATTCAAAAGGTACCGGCAGTTTGTCTTTATCGTTTGAAACCGTTTTTGAAAAAGCAATGAACGCTGATGTATGGATTGGTCCAGGAGCCTTTAATACGTTTGATCAAATGGTTGCAGCAAACAAACATTACGGTAAATTTCAATCATTTCAAAAGCGCAGCATTTACTCTTACTCTACCAAAAAAGGACCAACTGGCGGTTTGATATTTTATGAAGACGCATCAAACCGACCTGATTTAGTTCTTAAAGATTTAATATCTATTTTTCATCCAGAAATTTTAAAAAATTATCAGCCTACTTTTATCGAAACCTTAAAATAATGTTTGCTAAATATTACAAATACCATCTGTTTTTTATTGTTTTACTCATTGCGGCTGCATTGTGCAACCTTGTTGTTGGTTCGGTAAAAATTCCTGTACAAGATGTAATAGCTATCTTGAGCAATAATTTTACGGGTAAAGTAAGTTGGGAATATATTATTATGGAATATCGTCTGCCTAAGTTAATAATAGCTTGTTTAGTAGGTATGTCATTATCGATTGCCGGAATGATGATGCAAACCTTGTTTCAAAATCCTATGGCAGAACCATATGTTTTAGGAGTAAGCTCGGGTGCCAGTTTGGGAGTAGCTTTGTGTATATTGGGAAAAAGTTTATTTGCACCCGCCATTCAGCAGTATTTTGCGAGTCCGTTTGCCATTGTTTTTTTTGCATTAGCAGGTAGTTTTTTAACTATGGTAATCATCTTAGGTGTGTCGCAACGTTTCCGCCAAATAGCTACCCTTTTAATTGTAGGTTTGATGTTTAGTAGTTTTACAGCTGCTTTTGTAAACGTATTAGCTTATTTTTCTACAGCTGAAGAATTAAAAAGATTTACCTTTTGGAACTTAGGTAGTTTAGGAAATATTTCTTGGCAGCAAATTACATTCATTACTCCTTTATTACTAACCACACTCATAGGATCATTTTTATTGAATAAGCCTTTAAACGGATTACTGATGGGCGAAGGTTATGCAAAAAGTATGGGAATTAATACACAAAAAATTAAGTTCTTAGTTATTTTGGCAACTTGTTTATTAGTTGCGGTTTGTACTGCTTTTGTAGGTCCTATTGCTTTTTTGGGGTTGGCTGTACCTCACATTACCCGTATGGTATATAAAACCACCAACCATTTTCAACTTTTTATTGGTAATTTGATCTTGGGTGCTTTACTATTGATATTGTGCGATATTATTTGTCAGTTACCCGGTGAACAATTTATTTTACCCATCAATGCAGTGACCTCTATTTTAGGAGCACCTTTGGTTATTTATTTGATTTTGAGGGATAAA
>JAHAYQ010000297.1 GCA_018384465.1 Myroides sp.
TTATTTGTCAGTTACCCGGTGAACAATTTATTTTACCCATCAATGCAGTGACCTCTATTTTAGGAGCACCTTTGGTTATTTATTTGATTTTGAGGGATAAAAAATAAATATAACTCACCCTTTCAAAATTAAATTGAAAGGGTTTAGAAAGTTACTATTTTTCAAATTGATTGATACATTAATAAACATCAGAACTGCGCAAAGGCTCTTTGGTGCTAGGCCACTGACTATTGTTCGGCAATGTGCGTTTTTCGTTCGATATTTCTCCAGGATAATTAGCTGCTTCTAACGTAAGAATAGCTGTGGTAATTACATTTTTTTCTAATTCCTCAAAGACAATTTTATCAAATGTATCTCTATTGGTATGCCATGTATATTGACCATAACCCCAATTTTGAGTACCTAAATTAAATGCAGGTATGCCCGCTGCTACAAAAGAAGCATTATCGGTACCACCCGTTTGTGGCATTCCCGGATAATCAGTTTTAATGTATTTTCGGATAGGTTCAGGCACGTGTTGCAACCAACTACCTAAATAATCATAAGCTTGTGCAAAACCCTGACCTCCAATATAATTGATTCTACCAGTACCGCTGTCTTGATTAAAAAGGACTTTAATTTTTTGCGTTTCGGTCGGAAAATCTATCACATAGGCCCTCGAACCATTCAATCCTTGCTCTTCACTACCCCAATGCCCAATTACAATCGTTCTGTCATTATTAGGGGCGTATTTTTTAATTAATCTTGCTACTTCCATCATTAACACCGTGCCTGTACCATTATCAGTTGCGCCTTGCGCACCGTCCCACGAATCTAAATGAGCCGACAACATAATATATTCATTGGGTTTTGTTGTACCAGGAATGGTAGCAATAGTATTAAATGTTTGGGTAGTTCCTAAATTTTTAGATTGGGTATTTATCTTTATTTTTGGTACTTTTCCGTAGGTAGCTAAACGATGCAACAAACCATAATCTTCTAAACTTACATCAACCATGGGGCTTTTCTGAGCAAAACTGTAAAATATACGATTGCTGCCCATTGTTCCAGTGTAAAACGATTGTATAAAGCCTACTGCACCTTTTTCTTCTAAAAATTGTACTAATTCTCGTAGTGATTTTCCGGTGGCTTTTAAACTGTTATTCCAAGCTGTTGTTGCTTCCGCTACTTGTTTCTTGTACATTTCAAAATCTTCTTCCGTTGCATGCTCTTTCCATTGATGTTCTGGTCGACCTGATTTTTGATAAGCTGAAATAAGAACAATCTTTCCTTTAACAGAGGTCGCCCAATTCTCAAAATGTTGTTTATTTTCAAAAAGTGGCAAAGCAATAACTTCAGCTTCAATAGCTTTTTTAGTATGGATATTCCAAGCTAATTGAGTTCCCTCTATTGATTTTATCCTTGGAGAAGTCATCGTGATTTCTGTAATTCCTCTTTGCCAAGATTTCCATTCGCCATAAGGAATATTCTCGGCTTTTATTCCCCATTTTTCATAAGTGTGTACCGCCCAATCGTGTGCTTGTTTCATTTCTGGTGAACCTACCAATCGCGGACCAATCTCATCTAAAAGTTCTACAGCTAATTGATGTAATTGATTATTTTGTTGCACTTCAGTGATAATATTTTGGTAAATATCACCTTTGTTTTGTTGGAAATTTTGAGAGAATGCTATTGCCGATGTTAAGCTAATAATCGACAAAAAAGTGTAGTTCTTGTTCATATATGTGATTTATGTGTAAATATATTGATTGTTGAGTCTAAATTCAAATAAAAAAAGAGGCATATAAGCCTCTTCATTTCTCTTTATTCAAGATTATTTAGTGATATGTATCTCAAAAACTAAATCAGTGTTTGGAGGTATTGGTCCTGCTCCTCTTTCGCCATAAGCTAAATGTGATGGAATAAAAACATAAGCTTTATCTCCGATATTTAATTGTTCAATTCCTTCGATAAAACCTGGTATTAAACCTACTTTCTGACCGTATTGAAAAGGAATGGGAATGTACTGATTAGCTGCTTTTCTTTGTGAATCTAACATATTAAACTTTTCAGCAACATGTTCTAAACTTGTATCAAACAAACGGCCATCTTCAAAATACCCCGCATAAGCAACATTGATCATTTCCCCTTCGGTTGGTTTGGCTTCTGATCCTTTTTCAAACACGAAGTAAGACAATCCAGTAGCCGTTTTAGTAGCTTGCGACTTTGCATTGTTCAAAGTAGCTTGCATTTCTTTTGTACTGCTTTCAATCAACTTTGCTGCTGCTTCTTGGTTTTGTTGATTGATCTTTTGTTGTTCTACAAATACCTTAGCCGCATCGAACGATTTTGCTTTATCGCCCGAACGAATAATTTTTATCGTTTCAATTTTATCACCTTGTGCAATGGCATTCACTACTTCTTGACCTTCTAAAACATGACCAAAAACGGTATGCATACCGTCTAAATGTGGTGTGGGACCATGGGTAATAAAAAATTGAGAACCGTTGGTTGCTGGGCCGGCATTAGCCATTGAAAGTACTCCCGCTTTATCGTGTTTTAAATCAGTGTTAAACTCATCGGCGAAACGATAACCAGGACCTCCAGAACCAGTTCCGTCTGGATCACCACCTTGTATCATAAAATCAGCAATTACTCGGTGAAAAGTTAAACCATCGTAAAAAGGTTTATCTTTAAATTGGGCATCCACCATTGGATTTGTGCCTTCGGCTAAACTAACAAAATTGGCAACGGTTAAAGGCGTTTTTTCATATTCTAACTGAGTTAAAATTTTGCCTTTATTGGTTGTTATTTCGGCATATAAGCCTTCGGGTAAATTTGATTCTTCTTTATTACAAGAAACAAATACCGTTGCTACTAACGCAGCTACTGCTAAAATTTTCTTCATTTTTATACTAATTAAGGTTTAATATCAACATAGAACACTAAATTCGCTTTTGCAGGAATAGGTCCCATTCCTTGTTCACCATATCCTAATTCGTAAGGAATAAAAATATACGCTTTATCACCTTTTTCTAATTGCAACAAGCCTTCATTCATTCCTTTTATAAACGGTGGTTGGTTGCCAAAAGTGAATTCTAATGGTTGGTATGCGTTTGCTGCCTTTCTTTGTGGATTAAAAATACCGTGCTGTTCTGCTAAGGCCTCAATACCTGTATCAAACAAAGTACCGTCGGCTAAATATCCGGCATAATCAAACGAAACAGCCTCTCCCTCATTAAATTTTATGCCCGCACCTTTTTCTGCTATATAATACTTAACACCAGAAGACAATAAAGTGGCTTGTGCTTCGTAAGTTTCGAACATTTTCTTTGTTTCGTTCTTTAACGCTTCAGCTTTTTTCTTTTTAGCTTCGTCTTCTTTTTTCATTTTTTCTATAGTAGCTGTGTAGGTTTTAGCCGCGTTAAACTTTTTAGCATCTTTTCCAACACGTACAATTTCTAACTTCTTTATCACATCATTCTGCTCTATGGTATTTACAATATCTTGCCCTGTAAGTACTTTTCCAAAAACAGTATAGCGACCATCTAAATGAGGTGTAGCTACGTGTGTTATAAAAAATTGAGAACCATTTGTTGCCGGTCCACGATTTGCCATTGATAAAATACCCGCTTCGTTATGCTTTAAATCAGGTACAATTTCATCGGCAAATAGGTAGCCTGGTTCACCTGAACCATCACCTTTTGGATCACCGCCCTGTATCATAAAGTTAGGAATAACACGATGAAACTTTAAACCATCATAAAATTTCTTTCCTTTATACTCTGCTTTTACTTCTGGATGTTTACCTTCTGCCAAAGCAACAAAGTTGGCTACCGTTAATGGCGTTTCTTTATAATAAAGTTCCGCAGTAATGGTACCTTTTGTTGTTTCAAACTGAGCATACAAACCGTCGTTTAATTTGGTTTGAGCAAAAGCTTGGCTTGATACCAAGGCGAAAAAGAACAATAATTTTCTCATAGTTATTTTTGTTTTATATCATGTAAGGTTACTTTGCAAATTAAAGGTATGTTGGTGCCTATTTTTTCTTTATCACCTAAATAGCCGTATGCCATGTGAGATGGAAAGATAAACGAAATTGTTTCGCCTTGGTGCATTAATTTGACAGCATGCCTTAAACCAACCATAATTTCTTGTTGATCTACCGCATATACCTTGGGCGTTGTTTCGTCTTTGCCGTAAATTAAATTATTATCAATATCGTACACTTCAAAGTCCATTTTAACGATATCTCCTTTTTTAGGTAGTAAGCTGTCTGTTGTAACAGCTACATCGTACTTGTACCAAAAACCAACGTTAGATTGATAATAATGATGTGCCGAATCTTTCTTAATAAGTTCTTGGATGATTTTTTCTTCATCGTGTACAATGTTTCTATTTCTCTGTACCGATTCTTTTAAAAAAGTACCCGTGCTGTAGGTTATCGGTTCGCGCGCTTCAGGCTGTTTACATGCAAACAACAAGGTTGTAAACGCAAAGGGTAAAATTATTTTTTTCATCTATTGCTTGTTAATTTCTTTTAATACGGTTTCAAATTTTAGAATCGTATCTTTCAAGGAATCAAATGATTTTCCTCCGGCAGCATTAATATGTCCACCGCCATTAAAATAAGATCGGGCAAAATCGTTTACATCAAAATCTCCTTCCGAACGAAAAGATATTTTAATAATTCCTTCTTCTTTATTTTCAATAAAAATTGCCGCAAGATTTATGCCTTTAATAGACAGTCCGTAATTTACGATGCCTTCGGTATCTCCTTTTTGATAATGAAACTCATCTAAATCGGTTTGAGACAAAAATGTATATGCAGTACTGTGATCGCCAAGAACGGTAAGATGTTGTAAAGCTCTGCCTAATAATTGCAACTGATTGTATGAGGCTGTATTAAATAATTGGCTGTGTACTTTGGGGTTATCTACGCCTTTATTTATTAATTCTGCAACAACGCGGTGTGTATTTCCTGTAGTTTTTACATATTTAAACGAGCCACTATCTGTAACAATACCCGTGTAGATACATGTAGCAGCATGCACATCTATTAGGTGTTTAAGGTTCAACGTTTCTATGAATTGATATAATAATTCACAGGTTGATCCGAAAGAAGTGTTAGATACGGTAATTTTTGCGTAGTTGTCTGGCATTTGATGGTGATCAATCATCACAAATGGTTTGCGCAACTTTTCTAAATAACTCCCCATTTGGTCGCCAGCGCGATGCAAAGCATTAAAATCTAAGGTAAAAACCAAATCGCTTCCTTGCAAAAACGCAGCACATTCATCGTAATTTTTTTCAAAAACAATTACTTGATCAGCGCCTGGCAGCCACGAAATAAACTCTGGAAATTCATTAGGAGCAATTACCTTAACCACATGGTTTAACTGTTTTAACACATGGTATAATGCCAACGAAGATCCCAAGGCATCGCCATCGGGATTACGGTGTGGAACAATTGCAATTTGTTTGGGCGTTTTTAAGAAATCTGTTAAAAAAGCCACTTCTTCTGTATTCATCATGTTGCGAAAATAAACAAATTAGCAAATATTTTAAAGGGTTTACAGATTTATTCCGCCAAATTTCTTAACTCATTCAATTGTAGGATTTTTATTTTCTTTCCTTTTAAATCAATTAAATTTTCTTTTTTTAATTCGGCTAACAAACGAATACAACTTTCGGTAGCAGTGCCTACCATACTGGCAATTTCCTCACGAGTTAATTGTAAGTTTAAATAGCCTTCGTTATCGGTTCCTGCCGTATTTAATATTTCTAAGAGGGAGATAGCTAAACGTTCCTTTACTGTTTTATGGGTATGATTTACAGCAAAATTAATGGCATCATTCAGATTCTGACATACA
>JAHAYQ010000304.1 GCA_018384465.1 Myroides sp.
TATCACAAGTAAAAGCACTTTTACCAACTTTAGAAAATGTAACATTCAAATTGGAAAACGGCTCTTTTGTTCCAGAACATTTTCACGTTACCGAAGTTGGAATGATTACAAAAAACTTCATTGATTGTGGTGGAGTAATTCGAACAGAAAAAACCGTAAATTTTCAGCTATGGAATGCAGACGATTTAGAGCATCGCCTAAAACCAACCAAACTTTTAAACATCATCAAACTTTCGGAAGAAAAATTAGGTATTGAAGATGCAGAAATTGAAGTGGAATATCAAAGTGAAACGATAGGAAAATACGGATTGGCATTTGACGGAACAAATTTCATTTTGCAAAACAAAACAACTGCTTGTTTGGCACAAGATGCTTGTGGTATTCCGTCTGAAAAAGAAAAGAAGAATTTGGCTGAATTAAACCTAACCCAAAGCAATTCCTGCACACCGGGTGGCGGATGCTGCTAGTTAAATATAGACAAAAAAACAAATTGCGAATGGACAAAATATTCGATACCATAGTAATTGGAGCAGGGCAGAGTGGTCTGGCATGTGGCTATTACCTAAGAAAAGCGAAACTAAAATTTCTGCTTTTGGATAAGCAATCAGAACCGGGGGGCGCCTGGCTGCACGCTTGGGATAGTTTAACTCTTTTTTCTCCTGCAGATTACAGCTCCTTGCCAGGTTGGCCAATGCCCAAAACAGAGCAAAAATTCCCGCTGCGCTTACAGGTGGTTGATTATCTGATGAAATATGAACAACATTATCAATTACCCATACAACGAGGTGTTGAAGTTACCCACATCTTAAAAGACAATGGTATTTTTCATATTCATACTTCCAAAGGTATATTCCAAGCAAAAACGGTTATTTCAGCAACTGGTACATGGGGCAACCCCTACATTCCAAATATAAAAGGTATTGATAAGTTCAGTGGTATCCAATTACATTCCGCACATTATAAATCACCTGATAATTTTAAAGGGCTTAAAACTTTAGTGGTTGGGGAAGGAAATTCAGGGGCACAAATCGTTGCTGAAGTTTCGAAAGTTACGGAGGTTAAATGGTCAACCAAAAAAGAACCCCAATTTTTACCGGATGATGTCGATGGATATTACCTCTTCAATGTAGCATCAGCAAGATACAGAGCAGAAAAAGAGGGCAGGCCATTCGATGCTTCAGCATATAATTTAGGAAATATAGTGATGGTGCCGCCCGTAAAAGAGGCGCGAGAAAGAGGTGTACTTACTTCGTCGGGTTCCTTCACGGAGTTATATGATCAAGGAGTAATTTGGGAAAATGGACAACAAGAACAGTTCGATACAATTATCTGGTGTACAGGTTTTGGTTATGATACCAAGCATTTAAGAACTGTTGTAACACTCGATGAGCGAGGCAGCACGGAAACAATTGAAAGTAAATCCACTACTACAGATGGCTTGTGGTTGGTAGGTTATGGCAATTGGACAGGCTATGCATCCGCAACCTTAATTGGATTAAACCGAAGTACAAAACAAACGGTACAGGAGATAGAATTTTTTTTAAACTCTTAACGAATTAAAAATGAAAATTGCATTATTTAGTGACATTCACGCAAACCTACCCGCATTAGAAGCCTTTTTTGCAGATGTAGAAAAAAGAAATCCCGACAGTATCTATTGTTTGGGCGATTTGGTGGGCTATAATATTTGGCCAAACGAAGTGGTAAACGAAATCCGTAAAAGAAAAATCCCAACCATTGCAGGAAATTACGATTTTGGCATTGGAAGAATGAGCAACGAATGTGGTTGTGCTTACAAAACAGATAGTGAAAAAGACAACGGAAACATTTCTATTTCATTCACCAATTCTTTGATGAAAGATGAAGAAAGAGCCTATTTGCGTGCACTTCCGGCACATATCAAAGTTGAATTTCAACTGAATGAAGACAAGCTGAATTTACTTTTGGTACACGGAAGTCCGAGAAAAATAAACGAATACCTTTTTGAAGACCGTGAGGAAAAAAGTATGCTTCGCATTATGGAGCAAGCCGATGCAGACATTATGTGTTTCGGACATACACACAAACCGTATCACAGAGTTTTAAATTCGGGAGTTGATGGACAAAATCATTTCAGACACGCCATCAATATTGGGTCGGTAGGCAAACCAAAAGACAGCGATGTAAGAGGCGGTTATGTAATGCTTTCGATTAATGAAAACAGTTCTGTGTTGGACAAAGACAGCATCAAAGTAGAATTTATTCGATTTGAATACGACATTGAAAAAGCTGCGAAAGCCGTAGAAGATAGTCCGCTGCCTAACGAATATGCAGAAAATTTAAGACGTGGTTATTAATCATTAAAACCGTAAGCGATTTATTTATGCCATTGTCGGGAAAAATAACTGAAACCAACAAACTACTTTTAAAAGAACCCACATTGGTAAACAGCGAACCTTTTGAAAATGGCTGGATGATAAAAATAGAGATTGAAAACAGCCAAGAAATTGAACATTTATTAACAGCGGAACAATATGCCAACCTCACAAATTCATAAAAAATGCAACCAAAATTAAAATTTCTCGACCGCTATCTGACCCTATGGATATTCCTTGCAATGGCGGTAGGTGTGGGATTGGGTTATTTATTTCCAGATATTTCCAATGTAACGAACTCTCTTT
The DNA here is from genome assembly GCA_018384465.1 of Myroides sp. GTDB lineage: Bacteria > Bacteroidota > Bacteroidia > Flavobacteriales > Flavobacteriaceae > Flavobacterium. The sequence goes on from JAHAYQ010000304.1 coordinate 2,661, forward strand.
CTGTTGGTACAACCAATATACCGTTGGCTATCGGATTGATATTGATGATGTATCCGCCTTTGGCAAAAGTAGATTACAGCTTGTTACCTAAAGCTCTAAAAGACAAAAAAGTAATTGCCATTTCCTTAATATTGAATTGGGTTATCGGTACCGTTTTGATGTTTGGTTTAGCCGTTCTGTTTTTACGAAACGAACCCGAATATATGTCGGGATTAATTTTAATTGGTCTGGCAAGGTGTATCGCAATGGTTATTGTGTGGAGTGATTTGGCAAAAGCAAACAGAGAATACACGGCATTATTGGTCGCCCTAAACAGTATCTTTCAGATATTGACTTACAGTTTTTTCGTTTGGCTTTTCATCAACATATTGCCCAATAAATTAGGGATTGCTAATTTCAATGTAAGTGTTTCAATGAAAGAAGTTACACAAAGCGTTTTGATATATTTAGGCATTCCTTTTTTTGCTGGTTTCGTGAGCCGTTATTATTTGGTAAAATCGAAAGGTATCGAGTGGTACAATAGAAAGTTTGTTCCAAAAATATCGCCTATTACATTGTATGCTTTACTGTTTACCATTGTGCTGATGTTCAGTTTAAAAGGCGACAAAATATTGGAGTTGCCTTTAGATGTCATAAAAATAGCGATACCATTAATCATTTATTTTGTACTAATGTTTTTCGTGAGTTTTTTCATTAGTAAATTTCTAAAAGTCCCTTATGATAAAAATGCATCTATTGCATTTACAGCTACTGGCAACAACTTTGAATTGGCAATTGCGGTCGCCATTGCGGTATTTGGCATACACTCGCCTCAAGCATTTGTGGGTGTAATCGGGCCTTTAGTTGAAGTTCCTGTTTTGATATTATTAGTCAGAGCAAGTCTATTTTTAAAACGAAAATATTATAAACAATGACAAAGAAAATTTTAGTGCTTTGCACAGGAAACAGTTGCAGAAGTCAGATAGCGGAGGGTTATTTACGACATTTTGCGAACGGAAATGCAGAAGTTTACAGTGCAGGTGTCGAAACACACGGAGTAAACCCAAAAGCCATTGCAATAATGCAAGAAGACGGAATTGATATTTCAAATCATACGTCAACCAACATTGATGAATATTACGACATTGATTTTGATTTTGTCATTACAGTTTGCGACAATGCCAAAGAACGTTGCCCGTTTTTTCCAACTAAAGCAAAAAAGTTTCATCACAACTTTTCAGACCCTGCGAAAGCAAAAGGAACAGACGAAGAAATCAACGAACAGTTCAGACAAGTCAGGCAGCAAATTAAAGAATACTGCGAACAATTTATTACAGATAATTTGTGAGCGAATTTAACAACATAAAAGGCAACTACTAAAAATACCTTTTGACCTTCGATTTTGACAACACAAGTATAGATGGTATCCAAAAAGTAAATGTGATAGATTGGCTAATGAAAGAAGCCTACTAAAATTAAAAAGAAATATGACAACCTATAACATCCCCAAACACCTGACCGGACTGTCGGAAGAGGAACTGAAAATCTCTCGTAGCCAATTCGGTTACAACCAGGCAGACAACATTAAAAAAAATATCTGGTACAC
>JAHAYQ010000023.1 GCA_018384465.1 Myroides sp.
ACAGCTGTAATTGAACAATTATCAAAGGTTGATACCATTGTGTTTGATAAAACAGGCACACTTACATCAAACAACAACCAACAAATAACCTATATAGGCGATTCTTTAACAAAAGACGATTTAGTAGCAATTAAAAATATTGTACGTGGATCAAATCATCCGCTAAGCAGACGATTGTATTTGATTTTACCCGATGCTTCTATTGAAAAACCAACAGATTATCAAGAAGTGGCTGGTAAAGGCATTCAAGGAGATTTTAAGGGAAAAAAGATAAAAATTGGATCGGCAAAATGGGTAGATGCAACTGCTCATTCTGCAATCAATCAAACCCAGGTATATATTAGCATAAACGGTGATGTGAAAGGATATTATACTTTTAAAAACGAATATCGTGAGGGAATGAAAGAATTGTTTGAAATCCTGAATCATAAAAACTATAAATTATTTGTACTATCGGGTGATAACGATGGCGAACGCAAAATGTTAGAACGATTGTTGCCTGCCGATACTCAAATGCAGTTCAATCAAAAACCAGATGATAAATTGCGTTTTATAGAAAGTTTACAAGCAAAAAATCATAATGTATTAATGATAGGCGATGGTTTAAACGATGCGGGTGCTTTAGCGCAAAGTAATATTGGTATTTCAATTTCAGAAAATGTAAATGTTTTTACCCCAGCAAGTGATGCTATTTTAGATGCGGAGGCTTTTAATAAACTTCCGTACTTTTTAAAGTATGCAAAAAATGCAATGAAAACTATTAAAATGAGTTACTGTTTGGCGATTACTTATAATGTAATTGGACTCAGTTTTGCGCTAACAAACAATCTATCGCCTTTGGTAGCTGCTATTATTATGCCTGTCAGCACCGCAAGCATCATAGGTTTTGTTACGTTAATGAGTAATTATTATGCGAAGAAGAAGTAGCACCTTCAAAATTTGAAGGTGTTTTTTTGTGGGTAAAAATTTCTTAAAAAAATATTAATAAAAAAATCCAAACTGACAATTGTCATATTTTAAGCTATCCATAACCCCTAATTTTGAACAAAGATTTTAGGTATGGGTATAATGTATATTTTAATTAGCATCAGCATCTTCGTTGCAGCGGTGTTTTTATATCTCTTTATTAAGTCGGTCAAAAATGGTCAGTTTGATGATAGCTATACGCCATCAGTACGAATGCTGTTCGACGATGAGATAAAATCAAAAGAAAAAAAAGAAAATAAATCACAAAAACAATCAAATTAATTATTATTTATGGAAGTACAGCAATTTTATTACGACAACAAAATTGTTAAGAAGTTCCTCTACGCATCCATTTTCTTTGGTGTAGTAGGAATGGTTGTAGGACTGCTTCTTGCAATTATGTTTCTATTTCCGAATATTACCGATAATATTCCATGGTTAAGTTTTGGTAGACTAAGACCTTTACATACCAATGCGGTAATTTTTGCCTTTGTAGGAAACGCCATTTTTGGTGGTGTATATTATTCTTTACAACGCTTGTTAAAAACAAGAATGTACAGCGATCTTTTAAGTAATATTAACTTTTGGGGTTGGCAGTTAATCATTGTAGCAGCAGCAATTACGTTGCCTTTAGGGTTTACATCGTCTAAAGAATATGCCGAATTAGAATGGCCAATTGATATTGCTATTGCAGTAGTTTGGGTGGTATTTGGTATAAATATGATAATGACTATCTTAAACCGTAGAGAGCGTCACTTATACGTAGCTATATGGTTTTACTTAGCCACATTTGTAACTGTTGCGGTGTTGCACATTTTTAATAATATCGAGTTGCCTGTAAACATGTGGAAATCGTATTCGGTTTATGCAGGTGTACAAGATGCGTTGGTGCAGTGGTGGTATGGGCATAATGCAGTTGCATTCTTTCTTACAACCCCTTTCTTAGGATTGATGTATTACTATCTTCCTAAAATTGCCAATCGTCCGGTATATTCGTACCGTTTATCAATTATTCACTTTTGGTCGTTAATATTCCTATACATTTGGGCGGGACCTCATCACTTATTGTATTCAGCTTTACCAGAATGGGCGCAAAACTTAGGTGTGGTTTTTTCTGTAATGTTATTGGCACCATCATGGGGAGGAATGATTAACGGGTTATTAACCTTGCGTGGCGCTTGGGATAAAGTTAGAACAGAACCTGTATTAAAATTCTTTGTTGTAGCTATTACAGGATACGGTATGGCAACTTTTGAAGGACCAATGCTTTCGTTAAAAAATGTGAATGCCATTGCGCATTATACCGATTGGATTATTGCTCACGTACACGTTGGTGCATTGGCTTGGAACGGATTTATGGTATTTGCTATTGTATATTGGTTGTTACCAAGAATGGCAAAAACAGAATTGTATTCTAAAAAATTAGCCAATTTTCATTTCTGGATTGGTACATTAGGAATAATTCTATACACCATTCCTTTATATGTTGCAGGTTTTCAACAACACATGATGTGGAAACAATTTAACCCAGACGGAACTTTAAAATATGGAAATTTCCTTGAAACAGTAACTGCTATCATGCCTATGTATGCTATGCGCGCTATTGGAGGATCATTATACGTATTAGGTATCATTATTTTGGTATACAACGTGTACAAAACAATGTCGGCTGTCCCTAAGATCGAAGATGAATTGGCTGAAGCACCTACCTTAGCTCGTATTTCACCAACACGTATTAAAGGAGAACGTTTCCATGCGTGGTTAGAGCGTAAACCAATACAATTAACTGTTTTAGCAACCATAGCTATCTTAATAGGTGGCGTTGTACAAATTGTGCCAACGTTGGTAGTTAAATCAAATATTCCAACTATTGCAAGTGTTAAGCCTTATACACCGTTAGAATTAGAAGGTCGCGATTTGTATATACGTGAAGGTTGTGTGGGTTGCCACTCACAAATGATTCGTCCGTTTAGAAGTGAAGTAGAACGTTACGGCGAATATTCTAAATCAGGAGAGTTTGTTAATGATTTTAATTTCTTATGGGGATCTAAACGTACCGGACCCGACTTACACCGATTAGGCGCTAAGTATTCTGATAACTGGCATTTTAATCACATGTACGACCCTCAAAGTACGTCTCCAGGTTCTATTATGCCGGCTTACAAATGGTTGTTTAAAAACAAAGCAATGAATATTTCTGATTTAGAAACAAAGATGCGTACGTTACAAAAATTAGGCGTGTCATATACCGAAGAAGATATAAATAATGCAAAAGATAACTTAGCAGCCCAAGCAGAACAAATTGAAGAGAATTTGAAAAATGATCCTGATTTTGTGAAATCATACGAAGCAAGTAAAAAAGCTGCCGAAGCTAATGGTGAAGAATTTGTACCAATGAGTCAAAGAGAAATTACAGCACTTATTGCTTATATGCAACGTTTGGGGACCGACATTAAAGTTACTAACGAAAACTAAAATGCCATGCTAAAGTTCATTAAACATAACATGGAAACTATTTCAGGAATTGAAATATTTCCAATTATAGCTTTACTTATTTTCTTTCTGTTTTTTGTAGGATTGATATGGTGGGTATATGGTTATCAAAAAAGCACCATAAACGAATTAAGTAGGCTGCCGTTAGAAGACAACGGCGAAAATGAAGGTGAAACGAATATAAATTCACAGTTATGAAACGATTTTTCCCAGTATATGTACGTGTGCCGTTAATTATATTTATTTGTTACGGCTTGTTAGAATATTTTATCGATTCGGGCGATCAACCTGCAATCGTTGCATACCCATCGGTTTTATTACTTTTAGGATTGATTATTTTGGTGGTTATTGCTTTAGAAATTGTAGCTGCAGCTTCTAACAACATCATCAATCAGTTGATGACACCAGAAGAGCGTGCTGCAAAAGATGCAATAGATAATTTGCCACTATCGCAAACACCATTTATGAAAAAATGGATGCAAAAGTTAACCAGAACGCGATCTATGGAAGAGGAGAAAGAAATCGAAATGGATCACGATTACGATGGTATTAAAGAATTAGATAACGATTTACCACCGTGGTGGGTGTATCTTTTTTATGCAACCGTTGTATTTGGTGTAATTTACTTAGGAAAGTATCATCTATTCGGAGGTGAAAATCAATACCAAGAATTAGAGAAAGAAATGATGATCGCCCAAAAAGAAATCGAAGAATACAAAAAAACAGCTCCCGATATGCTAACTGTTGATCAAGTGGTTCAACTTACAGAGGCTGCTGATTTAGCTGCAGGAAAAGCAATTTTCGATTCAAACTGTGTAGCTTGTCACAGAGCTGATGGTGGTGGTGGTATCGGACCAAACCTTACAGATGAATTCTGGATTTTAGGAGGTGATGTTAAAGATATTTTCCATGTGATTAGTGAAGGTGGTAGAGACGGAAAAGGCATGGTAGCATGGAAACAACAAATAAAACCTACCGATATTCAAAAAGTAGCAAGTTACATACTTTCACTTCAAGGTACCAATCCGGCAGATGCTAAAGCTGCAGAAGG
>JAHAYQ010000306.1 GCA_018384465.1 Myroides sp.
ATCAACGTAAATTGTGGCGCCATGTGCGATGCCATTAATGCCGTAACCGAAGGTTTTCAAGGTAACGATTTCAATCACGTGGCAATGGTTTATTCTGATAACAACAAAGATCTTTTTGTTTACGAAGCCATAAGCAAAGGTGTGGTAAAAACACCGTTAAACAATTTTTTAAAACGCACCGATATCGTTTACAAAGGATCTCTTAAAGAACCCTACCAATATTTAATTCCGTTGGCAGCTACGTTCTGTGAAGAGCAATTAGGCACTCCGTACGATGACGACTTTTTATACGATAACGGCAAATATTATTGTTCAGAATTGTTATACGATGCCTTTTTATTTGCCAATGATAATCAACCGTTTTTTCAACTATTTCCTATGACGTATAAAGAACCGAATTCTGAAAATTTCTTTCCTGTTTGGGTGGAACACTTTGCAAAACAAGGCATCGAAATCCCCGAAGGAAAACCGGGTTGCAATCCGGGCGGAATGAGTTTAGATGAGAAAGTGGAAATGGAGCGATTAAAATTTTGATACCTATAAAAAAATCAAGCGCCTAAAAGACTTTACTTGTAACTATCTAAACTGACATAAACGTTAAATATCTGTTTCTCGCCCTTTTTAATTTTCAAAAACAATAACTTTATAAGAAATTAAAAAAATAAAGCTATGAGTTTAGAAAAGTTTAAAGAGCTGCATCACCAAAGCCAACCTTTATTGATTGCGAACACATGGGATGCTATTAGTAGTAAAGCCGCCGAAAAAGCAGGCTTTCAGGTCATCGGAACTTCAAGTCACGCCATTGCCAATATATTGGGGTTAGAAGATGGGGAAATCATTCCGTTTAATGAAATGTTTTTTATAATTGAAAAAATTGTAAAATCAACAAAATTATTAGTTTCTGCAGATATAGAGTCAGGTTATTCCCACGATCCGCAAATTGTTGCTACGTACATAGAACAACTGGTAGATATCGGCGTATTGGGAATTAATTTAGAAGACGGACTTACCAAGGGAAAAGAACGTACCTTGGGTGAAATTTCCATTTTAGCAGATAAAATCAAACACATCAAATCGTACCTTAAAACCAAGGGAAAAGATATATACATCAATGCACGTATTGATACCTACACCACCAAACATCAACAACCTTTAGAGGAAACGCTACGAAGAATTAAGAGCTACGAAGAGGCAGGAGCCGATGGTTTTTTTGTTCCACTGATTAATGAAGACAGCGATATAAAAGCTGTATTACAAGCTACCCAGCTACCTTTGAATGTCTTTTTAAAGGAAGGTTTAAAATCATTTGACGAATTTGCTGCTTTGGGCGTACATAGAATCAGTTCAGGAAATGGTATTCACGCCATAGTCACTAAAGCTACAGATAAAGCTTTTAACAGTTTAATGAGTGATAAATCGTTATAAAAAAAAGACTGAAAGTTCAGTCTTTTTTTTAGGCATTTTTTAAAAAATACTCCAACAAATCAGTCGTAGTTACAATGCCTACTAAATCGCCATTTTCTTCTATTACAGGAAGTGAATGAAACGTTTGCTGTATCAGTTGTTGAATTACTTCTTTTAATGGGGTTTCGGTAGTTACAGTAACCGGCGCTTTTGCCATAACTTGGACTATACTAAACATATCGTACACCACAGCCTCTACATCTTCCTCCCCTTCGGTTACATCAGCATAACTTATTTTTAACAAATCAGAATAGCTTAAAACTCCTACCAATTTATGATCCTCAACTACCGGCAAGTGTCTTATTTTATGTTTTTTAAACAATTTTTCAGCATCGTACAAACTGTTCTTTTCCGTTAAGGTAACAAGTTGCTTACTCATTATCTGCTTCACAGGAATATTTAATACCATAATTCATAATGTTAGTTAATCAATTCATTTTCAATACAAATTTAATTATTTTTAAAAGGATACTAAATGATAAACCACATTGTTATTTCAATAAATTTGTGGTATCTTTAATTGTTAAAACAACCGATAAAATATTCTATGAAAAAACTAATAGCAATTTTAGCGTTGGCTGTTTTATTGGTATCTTGCAAAGAATCAATTGCTAATTTTACCGATGTACAACCTGTTAACAAGACCAATCTTAAATCGTTTCCTAAAAAAATGCAGGGCGTGTATCACAATGCAGCATTCCATACCGATCTTACTATTGAAAATCAAATTGTTTTATTAACAACACATTTTAATGATACGATAAATACAGCAGACCTTCAACAATTGTCTTCAGAAATTAAAGTAGACGCTCAGCCGCTAAACGATTCGCTTTTTATAGCAACCTATGCGGTAACCGATACAGTTTTTACATTATCTAACCAACAAGTACTACGAAAATGGAAAGGACATTATTTTTTAAATAGTCAACAAGAAAACAAGCTGTGGGAGGTAAAAAAACTAACCTATAAAAACAACATAGTATCTGTAAGTAATATTGTTTCTGAAGAGGCTATTGCGCAATTAGACCAACTTACGGAAACAGCCACAGATTCTATCCGACCTAAAACATACACCTTAAATAAAAAGCAATTTAAACAATTTGTAAAAGAAAATGGGTTTAGCGAAAGCAATGCCTACGTTCGAAAAAAATAAACCCAGCTATTTTACTGGGTTTAAAATGGTTATCCATTCGTTTTGCAACGAAACTCCTTTATCATTATTATACCAAATTTGTATTCCCTCTTTAACGGCATCGTTAAAACCACCTTCTTGATCCAACAAGCGTTTTACTTCAACTTGAGCACTTGCTGGTCGAGGTCCCCATGTAAATAATTCTTGGTAATCTTCTGTAAGAGCAATTACCTTAGGAATGGATCTGCCTCCGTTGGTAAGATATTTTTGCATCAATTCATCATTGTCGTCTCGCAATACCAAACGTAAATCGATCAAGGGGTTTATGATTGAAAGTTTATTGAAAACGGGTACGTGTTGCGCGGCATCTCCACACCAACTTTCCGTTAAAACCAACCACGTTTGTGGAACCGTAATTGCTTGTACCGCTTTTTCTAATTCGGGTAAAATCTGTTGTGTTTTGTCTAAACGCTTCATCCGAGCCCGATTTAACTTAGTAAAGTCAGTTAATAACTCAGTTTGTTCATGTCCGGTTGAGGCATTCTGGGAGATTTTTTCGTCGATTAAATTTAAATAATCGTTATATGACATCGAATTTTCGATGGCCTTTTGGAAGATTGACTGCATAATTTGTATTTTTATACAAAAATAGCGAATTAACGTTACAAATAACAATGAATTATAAAGCAACCGTTTTCGGTTTGGCACTCTCCGGAGGCGGACATAAAGGCATAGCGCACGCAGGCGTTCTTAAATTTTTAAACGAAGAGGGTATATATCCAGAAATTATATCTGGTACCAGCGCCGGTTCTATTGTAGGCGGTCTATATGCCAACGGAATGAAACCCGAAAAGATATTGAGCTTTTTTAAATCGGTAAATCTGTTTAGCTGGAGCCACCTGTCTTTTAGAAAAGCGGGGTTTTTAGACGCTGATCAGTTTGCACGCTACCTTACGAATGAATTTGGCGACAAAACCATTAAGGATTTAGAGGTAGAATTGTACATTTCGGCTACCGAAATTGAACGGGGAAAGTTAAAAATTTTCCATAAAAACACGAAAGTAGTTTCAGCAATTCTCGCTTCAAGTGCCTTTCCAGGAGTATTTTCTCCGGTTGTGATTAACAATAGAATTTACAGCGACGGCGGAATTTTAAACAACTACCCGGTAAACACCATTCAGGGGCGTTGCGATTTTTTAATCGGCAGTAATGTCAATCCCGTATTAATGTACAATCAAACTCGGTTTACATCAATCAAATCGGTAGCATTACGAGCTTTTGAAATCATGATGATGCAAAACACTTTTCCGCAAAACGAACTGTGCGATTGGCACATACAACCCGAAGCATTAGCTAATTTTAGTACTTTTGAAACCTCTAAAAAACGAATGGACGAAATTTTTGAAATAGGTTACAACGAAGCTAAAAACAATTTTGAAAAGATAAAGGAGAAGATGGAATTTTAAACTTCTTTTCTTTTTTAATTTATTCACTACTAAGATTTCCAAACAATAGCAAAAATGGTATATTTGCAAATAAATTTTTCCTCGAGATGAAATACAAAAGAATACTTCTAAAATTAAGCGGCGAAGCTTTAATGGGTGATAACCAATACGGTATAGACCCTAACCGTTTGGCCGAATACGCACAAGAAATAAAAAAAGTTGTTGATTTAGGTGTTGAAGTAGCCATTGTAATTGGCGGAGGAAACATTTTTAGAGGAGTTGCCGGCGCAAGTAAAGGCATGGATCGCGTTCAGGGCGACTATATGGGAATGCTGGCAACAGTAATTAACGGCATGGCATTGCAAGGTGCTTTAGAAGATGCCGGAATGCTTACCCGTTTGCAAACTGCCTTAAAAATTGAAGCTATTGCAGAACCTTATATTAAACGTAGAGCCACACGCCACTTAGAAAAAGGACGTATCGTTATCTTTGGTGCCGGAACAGGAAATCCGTATTTTACAACCGATACCGCTGCTGTTTTAAGAGGTATTGAAGTGGGGGCCGATGTTATCCTAAAAGGCACTCGTGTTGATGGTGTGTACACTGCCGACCCTGAGAAAGACACAAATGCAGTAAAATACGAAACCATTTCGTTTGCTGATGTGTTAGAAAAAGGATTGAATGTAATGGATACTACCGCTTTTACTTTAAGTCAGGAAAATCATTTGCCTATAGTGGTATTTGATATGAACAAAGAAGATAATTTATTAAAAGTGTGCCAAGGCGAAACAATTGGTACAACGGTTTATTAATTAAAAACAATAAAATCATGACAGAAGAAATTAATTTTATAATAGACGCAGCTAAAGAATCAATGGAAGATTCTATTGCACACTTAAATAAAAGTTTATTAAACATTCGCGCTGGTAAAGCCAATCCGCAAATGTTAGGATCTGTTTTTGTTGATTACTACGGATCTGCTACTGCGCTTTCACAGGTGGCAAACATCAATGTACCCGATCCAAGAACCCTAACCGTAACGCCGTGGGAAAAAAACATGTTGCAACCTATTGAAAAAGCTATTATGATAGCGAATTTAGGTTTGAATCCTATGAACAACGGGGATACCATCATCATCAACATTCCGGCATTAACAGAAGAACGACGTAAAGATTTAGCTAAACAAGCAAAAGGAGAAGCAGAAGACGCTAAAATATCTATCCGTAACGCACGTAAAGATGCCAATACCGACATTAAAAAACAAGAAAAAGAAGGCACTTCTGAAGATGTTTGTAAAGACGCCGAAGACCGCGTGCAAAAATTAACCGATGCTTACATTAAAAAAATAGATGATATTTTTGCTGAAAAAGAAGCAGAAATTATGAAAGTATAAGTAAAAGCCACTCGTTTTGAGTGGCTTTTTATGTTAGTATGCTATTTCATCAATAGTAATTGACTATCTTCTAAGCCCTTTACCCAATGTTTGATATGTGGTTCAATCTTTTGAATAGCTCCGGGTTCTAAAACTGTTTGGTAGCCATTTTCATCTTCATACGTCACTTTGCCGGTTACACATACTAAAATAGCAGGTGTGGGCGTGGTATGCTCTGGTAACAATCCGTCTTTTTTAAGATGTAAACTGCGGGTTACTCCTTCTTCGCCTTTAAATAAGACCTTTACAGACAAAGGCTTATCGCCTGTATGTAATTCGTTTAAATGTATTATTTCTTCCATAATCTGAGTAGTTGCTTGCTGTGTACCTTGTTCTTGTGCATAACTACTAAAAGTCATACTCAAAAAAAGAATAAAGCTGCTAAATAATTTAAAAGTTGTTTTCATTTGCATACCGCTTTCTACAAATTTAATAAAAATTCTTTTTTAATGTTTTAAAATTTAAATTAACGCAATCAAAACTAACACAAAACAGAATCAATTAGGTAATAGTATATTTGTCTATAAGGAAACAAACTATTTTTTATCTACCTCTCCACGATTAAACCATCAACGATTAATCAGTTCATCATCCGACATCCAACACCCAATCACCTCATCAATTAAGCAGTTCATCAGTAAAATCTTTCACGATCAAACACTAAAGAACATAACGTAACTTTATACCCACGCTATAGGTCCTCATAACCGAGTTAACTGTTGTTTTAGTTTGAAAAACGCTGACAACATTTAACGCATTACCAGGTTCTGCATTGTAATTTAAAACATTACTTTCTGTTTTAGGTATATTCTTGCTTTGGTCATTCAAGCCTATATCAAAATACATTCCTCTATAAAGCTTTTGGTTAAATAGTAATTTTTGTTTCACACCTATTTCGCCTACCACAGCCCATCTGTTATCCAGTTTAATGTCTTGCGAGGATTGTAACGGATCAAAAAGACCAAAACCGGCAAATTGTGGCTCAGTTAATTCCACATCCCATTGCGGAAAATATCCCGAAGTTTGCAAATTGTTGTATTGTAAATCAACTTTATTTCTTAGTTGTACCGAATATTGAATCCCTGTTCTAAAATAAAAAGCTGTTGTCCCTAAGCTGCTGTACTCAATGGTCAATGGTATATTTAATTGATTAATACTCCATGTTTCATCATACTTTTTTGCAGCATATTTAAAAATAAAAGGATCTCCTTCAAAATCAACAGCGTCTGTGTTGTTGGTAATATAGCCTCTGCCTACTGAGAATTTAGCTTGCTGATAACCTACTTCCATACCCAATTTCCATTTTTTACTGTAAGAAAACCGATACTGATAGTCTAATTCTACATTAAAACTGGCATTGGTATGGTTATTCAACCCAAAGGACAGTGTAGTTGCATTTTTGTAAGGTCCAACTCTAAATCCCAAACCTAATTGGTGATTTTTTACATAATATGGCTTTTTATTTTGTGCAGAAATAGGTAAACTCAGGAATAAGGCTGTTAAATCTTTGATACATTATAGCTAACTAT
>JAHAYQ010000308.1 GCA_018384465.1 Myroides sp.
ATCAAAGCAACTGATGACGCAACTTATACCGATATGATTGATATCTTAGATGAAATGGCAATTACAGGAGTTGCAATTTACTCTATTCAAGACATGACCGATGCGGAACGTGCAATTATGCAATAAGCATAGCTAAAAATTAGTATTATGGCAAAAATGAATATATTTGGAAAGGGCTGGACCAATATCGTGTTTGAAGGACGTAACAAAGAATACGGCGCCTACAAATTACGTGAGGAAAGTCCTAGAACAACAATGTTTGCCCTGCTTTTAGGTATTGTGGTAACAGCATTGGCTTTTGGTGGTTCGTCTGTTTTTAAATCTGTTTTTGGTGAAAAAGTTTCACACGAAGGAGATGAAACACAGGTGGAAGTAACCGAGATTGTAATGCCATTGCCCGAGCCCGAACCAGAGCCGGAAATCATTGAAGAACCAGAACCAGAACCTGTAATTGAACAAGCCGATGCATCTAAATCTGTTCAAGAAGAAGTGAAATTCTTAGAAACAGAAGTGAAAAAAGATGAAGAAGTAAAGAATGAGCAAAAAACCGCTCAACAAGATTTCGATGACACAAAAACTTCTGGACGCGAAGATCGTGAGGCAGATAAAACAGGTGGTGATTTAAAAACCGACGGTTCACAAACAGGTGGTGCCGATAAAGGTTCTAAAGGAACTGGAACAGGTAATACATTCTCGGAAGACGAAAATAAAGTACACTCTTTTGTTCAGCAAAAAGCTGCTCCAAACGAAGGTATGCAAACATTCTTCAACAACTTTATTCGTAAGTTTAACGCTCCAGATGTTGGAGGTAATGTAAAAGAAATTTCTGTACGATTAAAATTCGTTGTTGAAAGAGACGGATCGTTAACCGATATACAAGTATTAGGTGCCGACCCACATAATATGGGACGTGAGGCTATTAGAGTTTTAAAAACAATGCCAAAGTGGAAACCAGGACAACACAACGGAAAAACCGTTCGTTCAAGTTTTACTTTACCAATTAAAGTACGTGTAAATAATTAATATGTTTAAAAACATTAAACATAACTTTCTACAAAAATCGCTCTTGCAGCGGTTTTTGTTCTTTATCGGTGTGCTGTTTTTAATAGCATATTTCGTTTTAGGTTGCATATTTATTTTTTGGAAAGATATGCCGGTAGAATTAACCTACACCAGACGCTTACTTTTTGGCATCCTCTTAATAGTGTATAGTATCTTTCGATTTTATAGAATTGTAAGTATACAGCCAGAAGATGAATAGATTATTAAACGCTTTGAAACTATCAAGGCGTTTTTTTTATTAAATATTTTCCTAATTACATACGAAATTGTATTTGTTGTGCGTTATCTATTAAAGTAACTGTTTGTAATGTTGTTAAAATAATAGATATGGCTAAAAATTACCTATAACTTAAAACATTTTAATTATGAGTAATTTCAATTTATTCGAAAAAGGATGGACAAACATTGTTTTCGAGAATAGGAATAAAGCTTACGGAGCTTATAAATTGCGTAACGAAAGTGCCAAAACCATGTTATTGGCTTTGCTTTTAGGTGTTGGTGTGCTTGGAATTGTCTTTGGTAGTTCTCATTTATACGCATCAAAAAATAGAGGTGAAATTGTTATTGTGTATGGTAATGACGATCCAGTGGCGCCTGAAATTATCGATCCTATTGAGCATAAACCATTGATAGAGGATGAAGTTCCGAAAGGTACAGGAGATGATACCGAAGTAACTACGGCTATGGTAAAAGATGTTATGAAAAATATCAAACATACTGATGTAACAGTGAAAGAAGATGCTAATGTAACTACGAATGATTTAGCAGCTAATGACGATTTTGATGACGATACACAATCTGGCTTAACAACTACCGATGCACATACCGATGGAACACTAAACACATCAGGCGTTCGTTCGGGTAATGAAAATATAGAAACCAATGTAACTACATCTGTAACAGAAGGAGGTAGTGGTTTGGCAGAAAATGCTATTGTTAAATTGGTGCAAAAAAAGGCAGCTCCAGCAGATGGTTATCAAAAGTTTTTTGATTCATTTGTCCGTAAGTTTTCAAAAAATGATGTCGCCGGTAATGTATCTGAAATTACCATAAAACTTAAATTTGTCGTAGAGAAAGACGGGTCTTTTTCAGATATTCAAATAATAGAAGATCAGTTTGGATTAGGAAACGAAGCGGTTCGCGTTTTGAAAACTATGCCTAAATGGCATCCAGCACAGCACAATGGTAAAACGGTACGTTCATCATTTGTACTACCCATAAAGGTTAAAGTCAACAATTAATAAAGCCCGCCTTGTGCGGGTTTTGTCTTTTTTTACTATATTTATAGTATCAATACTGAGGTGTTAAATTTTTGTATGTTAAAAATGCACTTTTTCTAAAGTTTATTAAAAAAAATTTTAGTAGATTTAGCAATCAAATAAAAAGGAAGTTATGAGGCAGATGTTTTGGTCTGTATTTATGGTTTGTGCATTGGTTTCTTGTAAAAAAGAAACTAATGAAAATACTATGGTAAAAGAATCGTACAATAAAGGAACTGCAGAAATGTACGTTGAATCGTCTGTTTACCCTATTGTTGAGGATCTTAATGAGGTTTTTAAATCTTACTATGACAATGCTGATATCCAATTAAAAATGCTTTCTCAGAATGAGATTCTTAGTGCTATCTATAAAGATACTAGCCGTTTGGCAGTGATGCCTAAAGATTTTTCAAGTAAAGAATTAGAAGCTTTTAAAGGAAAAGTGGTACCTAAAATAACTCCGATTGCTAAAGACGCCGTGTTATTTATTACCCAAAAACAAGCAACAGATACCTTGATTAATTATAAAGATGTTGTTGGTGTCTTTAAAGGAACAATTTCATCAGATAAAATATTTGTTTTTCACGACGCTAATTCAGCAATTGTGAGTCAAATTATGCAAGATGCCGAAGTTAAAGAAGTGAGTAGCAAGGTTTATTACGCTTCATCAATTGAAGAAATTGTATCTTATATAACTAAAAATAAAAACGCAATTGGCGTAGTAGGTATTAATTGGATGGTGCAACCCGATAAAAAAATACAAGAGGGCATTAAAGAGTTGCGTTCTATGTGGGTGTATAGTGATTCGTTAAAACAATATTTCGCTCCGTCACAGAGTACTATTGCCGACAATTCATATCCACTTGTACGAACAATTAATATAGTTGATGTTCAAGGTAAAACAGGTTTAGGTACTGGTTTTGCAAGTTTTGCTGCATCAGATAAAGGGCAACGAATAGTTTTAAAATCGGGGCTAATGCCGATAACGATGCCAAAAAGAGAAATAAACATAATAGAATAATCAAGATTTTTATAATATAATTGTAAATTATGAATAAAAAAATTACCCTAAGTTTAGCTTTACTATCATTCATATTTAGCGCTAACGCTCAAACTGGTACCGATATTGATACCGCTATTAAATACGGTCGTTACGACGTTGCTAAAAAAGAACTTTATAAGCTT
>JAHAYQ010000319.1 GCA_018384465.1 Myroides sp.
CATTCATACCAATGTACAAATTGTTAGCAACTTCGGCTTTAATTCCCACCACAAGTTCTAACCAATGTGCCATTAATCCGGTAGTTTTTAAGTTAGGATACTGCATTTCTTCATCAAAATACGCATTTCCGGTATTCACTCGATAACTGTGAAGGGTTTGGTTATGATAACTTAAGCCATAACGTCCGCCAACGTAAATTAAATTATCCATGTCTAACCAATTTTGATGAAAGTTTTTATCGGCACCAATTTTTAAAAACATTCCGCTGGTTGTATAAGTAAGCTGATCGTCTTCTTTAAAACGATCTTCAAAACCGGCTTCAGCAGCTATATAACATTTTTTGTTGTAGCGGTAATCAGCATTAATTTCAAAACCTGTATAATTTTTATCCCAAAAATTGCGCGATGCTTTTACCAAATCGGTTCCTATGCGAAGTCCGTAAACATCGGGATAAATTTTCTGAGGTACATCTTGGGCAAATACATTTGTACAGCCTAAAATTAAACTAATAATAAAGCTGAATGTGCGCATTGTTGGTGTTTGAAATTTCGTTTGTAATTTTATAAATACTTTGTATCCACGAAGTAGCTGAAGTATTTGATGTTTTAACCGCATTAAAATCGTGAAAAATAGTTTTATAACCACACGCTTTAGAAACATATAAAGCTTCGGGTGTATAATTAAACTTTAGCTGATCTTTTCTAAAAAGGGTATCATTGTTTGCTGTTGGTATGTATAACACTAAATCCCAAACGGTTTCTGTAGTATTTATTTGTAATGGCAAATCAATTTTAGACCTGTTATAAAAAAACAATGTGTCTTTAAAATCTTGTGCAATAATTGCTATTTTAACAGCAGATTTTAAATTTTCGGTTTCTAAACGATCGTATAAATCAATAACCACATTGGGCGTTACCGATTCACCACCGTCACAAATATCGTCTTTTTCACAAGCCGATAAACTTAATGCAAGCAAGCCTACAAACCAAATTTTCCTCATACCATTTTTAATAGACCGTAAAAGTACAAAATCATTTTGTAAAAAAAGAGCAGCGATAAAGCTGCTCTTGTAAATTTTATTTTTTTTCTAACAAAACCACATTTTCTACGTGGTGCGTTTGCGGAAACATATCAACAGGTCTTACTCGAACCACTTTATACATTTCGTCCATTAAAGCTAAATCGCGTGCTTGCGTTGCCGAATTACAGCTTACATAAACTACACGTTCCGGAGCAATTTTTAAAATTTGCGCTACAACATCTTTATGCATTCCATCACGAGGCGGGTCGGTAATAATTACATCAGGCTGACCGTGTTCTTCAATGAAAGCATCGTTAAAAACGTTTTTCATATCGCCCACAAAGAACTCGCAATTGGTAATATTGTTACGTTCGGCATTTACTTTTGCATCGGCAATTGCTTCAGGAACAGCTTCAACACCAATCACTTTTTTTGCATTTTTCGATACAAACTGCGCAATGGTTCCGGTACCTGTATATAAATCATAAACCACTTCGTTGCCTGTTAAACCAGCAAAATTTCTAGTAATACTGTATAATTCGTATGCTTGATCTGAATTGGTTTGATAGAACGATTTTGCATTAATACTAAATTTCAATCCTTCCATTTCTTCCAAAATATAATCGCGACCGTGGTAACAAATTACGTTTTGATCGTAAATAGTATCGTTCAATTTGCTGTTAATTACATATTGAAGCGATGTAATTTCTGGGAAACGATTCTTTAAGAACTCAAGCAACAATTCACGTTTTTGCTTATCTTCTTTAAAAAACTGAATCAACACCATAATTTCGCCTGTTGATGCTGTTCTAATCATTAACGTACGCAAGAAACCAGTAGTTTCGCGAGGATTGAAAAATTCTAAACCATTTGCATTCGCAAAATCACGAATTTCATTGCGTATTGCGTTAGAAGGATCTTGTTGAAGATAACATTTTTTGATATCTAAAATTTTATCCCACATTTTAGGAATATGAAAACCAAGTGCATTTTCTTTACCTAATTCTTCGCCCGATTTAATTTCATCATCAGTTAACCAACGAGCGTTAGAGAAGGAAAATTCCATTTTATTGCGGTAGAAAAATTGTTCTTTCGATCCTAAAATAGGTTCAAATTCTGGAAGATCAATCTTACCAATTCTCTTTAAATTGTTTTCAACCTCTTGGTGTTTGTACCCCAGCTGAAATTGATAATCCATATTTTGCCATTTACAGCCACCACAAGCTCCAAAGTGCGTGCACACAGGTTCAACTCGTTTATCTGATAGTTTATGAAAATACACGGCTTTACCTTCGTAATAAGCTTTACGCTTTTTGAAAGTTTGTACGTCAACCACATCACCAGGAACTACATTAGGTATAAAAATAACTTTTCCATCAGCAGCTTTTGCTACCGATACGCCTTTAGCACCTGCATCAAGGACTTCTACGTTTTCGAATACGATTTTTTCTGTTTTCTTTCTTGCCATGCTGCAAAATTAATATAATGTAGGCATAATTTAATAGCTGTAATCATAATTTAGACTGGTTATAATAAACAAAGTTTTAAAAGTTTACTTTATGCGCTTTTTAGCTACTTATTTTTTTTGTAAATTGCGTCATCGGATGATTTCTCTCCACAATAAAGAAGGAATGGCTTATTTTTAAATCATAAACTAAGAATTGTAATGAATAGTTTATTATCAAGTGCCGATGCTATTGCATTGGAAGAAAAATACGGGGCACACAACTACCATCCGCTACCGGTTGTATTAACTAAAGGAGAAGGTGTTTATGTTTGGGATGTAGAAGGAAAAAAATATTACGATTTTCTTTCGGCATATTCTGCAGTTAATCAAGGCCACTGTCACCCTAAATTAGTAGAAGCATTAACCACACAAGCACAACAATTAACGTTAACTTCTCGTGCATTTTATAATGACAAATTAGGCGTGTACGAAGAAAAAATAACAAAGCTTTTTGGTTTTGATAAAGTATTACCTATGAATTCGGGTGCTGAAGCTGTTGAAACAGCTTTAAAATT
>JAHAYQ010000320.1 GCA_018384465.1 Myroides sp.
GGCTCGTCGATCTTTCATCCAGAATCTTCACGGGTTGCGTTTATGGCATCAAACGGAAGACGAAGTTTTGCACAGTCGGTTTTTCAAATCGGCGGAAACACCGGGACAGCCTTGGCTCCGCTTTTAATTGCCTGGATTGTATTGCCAAACGGACAATTATATATTTTGTGGTTTGTAGGTTTTGCAATTTTGGCGCAGATTGTTTTAGGATACATTGCCAAATGGTACAGTAATAAATTAAAAATCGCATCAAGATCAACCAAAAAAGTGATTCAGGTTCCCGATTTATCTGCCTTTAAAATCAATTCGGCAATTGCTATTTTACTTATTTTAATCTTTTCAAAATACTTTTATGTAGCAAGTATTACCAGTTATTTTCAGTTTTATACCATGGATAAATTTGGTTTAAACGAAGTACAGGCACAGGTTTATTTGTTCTATTTCTTGATATCCGTTGCAGTGGGTACATTGTTAGGCGGAATTTTTGGCGATCGTTTTGGACGTAAATACGTAATTTGGTTTTCGGTATTAGGTGCAGCTCCGTTTACATTGGCCTTGCCGTATGTAGATATGCACTTAACCGGAATTTTAATTGTTATTATTGGTTTGATTATTTCATCGGCATTTCCGGCTATTTTGGTGTATGCACAAGAATTATTGCCAAAGAAATTGGGAATGGTTTCAGGTTTGTTTTACGGTTTTGCATTTGGTATGGGCGGCGTAGGTTCGGCAGTTTTAGGACTTTGGGCCGATGCCACATCTATACAATACATTTACCACATTTGTTCGTTTTTACCGCTAATCGGTATTATTGCTTATTTCCTTCCAAATATGCAGAAAGTTAAATATAAAGATGTAGCATAATGATTACTGTTGATATAAAAAATAAATTAGTCGAAGTTGTTGGTGAACAGTATGTTTTTACCGATCAAGAAACATTAAATGACTATGGAAAAGATCATACCGAAGATTTGGTTTTTCCGCCTTCAATTGTTGTAAAACCTGCATCAACACAACAAGTCAGCGCCATAATGAAATTGGCTTTTGAACACGCAATTCCGGTTGTTCCTATTGGTGCAAGAACAGGATTAAGCGGCGGAATTTTGGCTGTTCATAAAGGAATTGGTTTGTCGTTAGAACGATTGAATCAAATAATAAAAATCGACGAACAAAACTTGCAGGTAATTACTCAACCCGGAGTTATTACAGAAGTTTTACAAAATGCCATTGCCGAAAAAGGGTTGTTTTATCCGGTAGATCCAAGCAGTAAAGGAAGTTGTTTTATTGGCGGAAATATTGCCGAAAATAGTGGTGGTGCCCGAGCTGTAAAATACGGTGTTACCAAAGATTATGTGTTGAATTTAGAAGTGGTTTTACCGAATGGCGACATTATAAACACGGCTGCAAATACGCTAAAAAACGCTACAGGGTACAATTTAACGCAGTTGATGGTTGGCAGCGAAGGAACTTTGGGCATTGTAACAAAAATTGTTTTAAAACTTATTCCAGCGGTTCAACACAACGTATTGCTTTTGGTACCTTTTTTTAAGATGGAAGAAGCTGCGGCAGCGGTTTCGGCTATTTTCAGGGCAGGAATTGTCCCAAGTGCGTTAGAATTTATGGAACGTGATGCGATTGATTGGACGATGAAATTTACCGAGGTTCCCGATTTGAATTTAAGACCAGAAATTGAAGCACATTTGTTGATTGAAGTCGATGGAAATTATCCGGAGATTTTAATGAACGAAGCTGAAAAAATCCTGACAGTAGTTGAACAGTTTCAGATTGATGAAGTGCTTTTTGCCGATACTCAAGATCAAAAGAATGCTTTGTGGAAACTCCGCAGAAATGTTGCCGAAGCTGTAAAACAAAACACGGTTTATAAAGAAGAAGATACGGTTGTGCCTCGTTATGAATTGCCTAAATTATTAATCGGAATTAAAGCTATTGGTAAAAAAAACGGTTTTAAAAGTATTTGTTACGGACACGCAGGCGATGGAAATTTACACGTAAATATTGTAAAATTAGATATGACCGATGAACTATGGCAAACCCAAGTTCCTAAAGGAGTTAAAGAAATTTTTGAACTGACAAAATCACTCAACGGAACCATCTCTGGCGAACACGGTATTGGTTTGGTTCAAAAAGAATTTATGTCGATAGTGTTTAGTGAAATTGAACTCCATTTAATGTATCAAATCAAAAAAATATTCGATCCTAAAAACATCATGAATCCCGGAAAAATATTTCCATCAGATATAAATTAACCATGCAACACCAACATTTTCTGCTGTACAAACCTGCTGGTTATATTTCACAGTTTGTTTACGAAAAAAAGCGAAATAAGAAAAAACTCGGCGAGTTGTACAATTTTCCTGAAGAAACAATGGCAATTGGTAGGTTAGATGAAAATTCCGAAGGTTTATTGATGCTAACAACCGATGGTAAAATAAGCGAAGAAATTCGCAGTGCGCATTACGAAAAACAATATGTTGTTCAAGTTGATGGTATAATTACCCAAGATGCCATAGATCAACTTAAAAACGGAGTAGAAATAGGCGTAAAGGGCGAACGATTAACTACCAAAGAATGTTTTGCGGCAATTATTGATAAACCAGATTATGTAGGCGAGGGCTATCGCATTCGTAGTGACCGTCATGGACCAACAAGCTGGCTCACCATTACATTAACCCAAGGCAAATTTCGTCAGGTTCGTAAAATGACAGCTGCGGTGGGGTTTCCTACGTTGCGATTGATCCGTATTCGTATTGGTGATTGGAAGTTAGAAGGAATGAAAGTAGGTGAGGTCTTGGAAATTGAGTTGTAAATGTTATTTTAAAACCTCGTCTAAAAAAAGCAAAATATGTTTCCAGGCACGCTGGGTCATTAAAGGATTATAGTCTTTTGATTGCGGATTTGTGAATGTGTGCTTGCTGTTAGCATAGTAAAAAAACTGCCAGTCGGCATTTCCTTTGCGCATTTCATCCATAAATAAATCGATGTCTTGCTTAGAAACCGATTCATCTTCTGCAGGATGTATCACCAACACTTTAGGCTGTATGTTGTTATAAATCGCATCGGTTTTTTTTAAGCCACCGTGAATAGATACTGCGCCCGTAAACGGCATATTACCTCGAGCTGCTTCTAAGGCACCTGTACCACCAAAACAATATCCTATAACAGCTATTTTTTCTTTATTCGCACCCAGCTTTATAAATTCGTTCAAAGCTACTTCTATTTTATGGCGGTATTTTTCAGGGTGTTCCTTATAATAGGTAGATAATTTCTTGGCGGCTTCCATATCTTTAGGCGCATCTGTCATGCCATAAATATCTGCAATAAACACATTGTATCCTTGATTGACTAACATTTCAGCATCATGCCGGGCTTCGTAATCAATCCCCATCCATGCAGGTAGTACCAATACACTTGGCGCGTTTTGTTTTACAATAACTGCTTCTGCTTGGTGCGTTATTGATTGGTCTGTGTATTGTATTTTCTTTAATTCCTGAGCCATGGCTGAAAAGCTTGTAAATAAAACGGTTAAAAGGATTAATTTATTTTTCATAACTGTTAGTTTTTATTGAGAATTTAAAACTAATATACAAAAAAAAGAGGAAAACTATTCCTCTTCGTTATCAAAATCATCCTCTTCGTCGACATCTTCTAATTCATATTCAAAAAACGAAAAAACAGAACCACCGTATTTTCTACTGTTGCTAAAATGTTCTAAATGTTCTAATGAAGTATGTGACGAATGCTCTATAATCAGTAAACCATCGTCTTCTAAAAGTTCATTTTCAAAAATCAATTGATATACTTTTTCAAACTGCTCTTGTGTAAAATCGTAAGGCGGATCGGCAAAAATAATATCACTTTTAATCTTAGTGCGTTCTAAAAACTTATACACATCTGATTTTATTGCCGTAATATCCATATCAAACTGTTGAGCCGTTTTTTTGATAAAGTTTACACAACCAAAATCAGCATCAACTGCCGTAATAGGTTCGGCACCTCGCGAAGCAAATTCATAGCTTATACTTCCCGTTCCGGCAAATATATCTAACACCTTTAATTCGCGAAAACTAAACTGATGGTTTAAGATGTTAAAAAGGGCTTCTTTACTTAAATCGGTAGTAGGGCGTACCGGTAGGTTGGTAGGCGGACTAATGCGTCGACCTTTATATTTTCCCGAAACTATTCTCATATATGCAATAAAATGTAATGTTGTTTTAATTGTTCGTGTGTTACCGAAAGTGTTTGTGCAATTGTGTCCATATCGGCTACTTCAACAAACCGGATAAATTGGTAAGCTATTTGGTACAATTCGCTGTTGGTACTGATGTTTCCGTATAGTGTTATTGCCTGTTTTTGCGGATCAAGCTGTAATTGTTCAAAAACAAACAGTAGGTAATAAATAAAATCTTCTTTGGTTTGATATTCAAAGCTGTTAAAAAATACCAATTCTTTGTTTTTAAGTAAAACCACTTCAAAATGGTTGTCGGCTATATGTATCAAACACTCTAAATTTCCGTTGTTTGCCGATTTTCCTAAAAAATGCTGCACCAATGCGGTATGGATGTGTTGAAAGGTAAAGCTCCCAAAAACATCTAAAAAATAATTGTTAAAAGCTACATACGGCACATATACATTTTCGGCTTTAAGATCGGTTATCGAATCAAAATCAAAATAATCAGTAGGGAATACTTTGGTGTTGTATTGTAAATAACTTCCTATCAATTCCTCATCAAACAGGGCAGTAGGTACAAAAGTATTCAGATTATTGTCGTGCAATACTAATACATCTTGAAAAACGTTTCGCAAATCTTCTTCCTTATCAAAAAAAACATCTAACTGCTGTTCAATAGTTTTGTAAGGATCTAAAGGAAACGATTTAAACTGAACAACTTGGTTGTTTACCTGGTTTTTAATGCAATAGCTGAACTGCTGTAACGATACTTGTATGTATAACTTTTGAAACGATTCGGTTAACATAATTAAATAGTGTGTAAGATTCAAAAGTACAATTTTTTTGTGGAATATGAGTATCTTTGTATAAACGCCTATAATAAAAATGACCATTACCGAATTTTACCAGCATTTAAAAAACACCTTTCCTTTTGATCTTACCTTAAAACAAGATGCCTTTCTAAGAAAGATAGCGCAATTTGTACTGAGTGAACACCAAGACGAAATTTTTGTTTTAAAAGGTTATGCCGGTACCGGAAAAACCACTTTATTATCAAATTTAGTTAATCAGCTTTCATTAGTTCGTAAAAAATATGTGATGTTGGCACCAACGGGTCGGGCTGCAAAAGTAATTTCTAATTATGCCAAACAACCGGCGTTTACCATTCACAAAAAAATCTATTATCCAAAAAAAAATCAACAGTCGGGTGTGGCGTTTACCATGCAGGCAAACAAGCATAAAAACACGGTATTTATTGTAGATGAATCGTCTATGATTTCTGATAATGTAACCGATGCTACCATGTACACTCACGGTTCGCTTTTAGATGATTTAATGTACTATGTGTATTCGGGCGAAAATTGTAAACTGATTATTGTAGGCGATACGGCGCAATTACCACCGGTGGGCATGGATGAAAGTCCGGCGCTGAACGAAGATCGTTTGGCATTGCAATACGATATGAAAGTCGATTTTATTGAACTAACCGAAGTGATGCGCCAAGAAGAAGATTCGGGTATTTTATACAATGCAACCGAATTGCGCGAACAGTTACAACAAGAATTTTATGATTTTTTTGAATTTGATGTGAAGCCATTTAAAGACATAGTGCGTTTGCAGGACGGTTACGAAACCTTAGATGCCATTCACGATGCGTACTCACACAAAGGAAACGAAGAAACCATTTTTATTGTACGATCAAACAAGCGCGCCAACCAGTACAACCAGCAAATTCGTACTCGTATTTTAGATAATGATAGCGAAATTAGTGCAGGCGATTACATTATGGTGGTAAAAAATAATTATTTTTGGCTGAAAGAATCAAAAGTGACCGACTTTATTGCCAATGGTGATATTTTAGAAATCATGCAGATTTACAGATACCATGAATTATATGGTTTCCGTTTTGCATCGGTAAAAGTCCGTTTGATTGATTATCCCGATATGGCTCCGTTTGATACCATTGTACTGTTAGACACCTTGCATTCAGAATCGGCAAGTATGACTTATGAAGAATCAAACCGATTGTATCAGGAGGTTTTGTTAGATTATCAAGACGAAACTACGGCGTACCGACGCATGCAAAAGGTTAAGAACAATGAATATTTTAATGCGTTGCAAATTAAATTTGCGTATGCCGTTACCTGTCACAAATCGCAAGGTGGACAATGGGATACTGTTTTTATAGAACAACCGTATTTACCCGACGGAATTTCGAAAGATTATATGCGTTGGTTGTACACGGCATTAACACGTGCAAAAGAAAAAGTTTATTTAATAGGTTTTAACGATGAGTTTTTCAGTGAATAGTTTTCGCAGTTTTAATACAATAGCAATCATGATTTATAGTTTTATCATATTCTCGTCAGTTCGAGCTTGTCGAGAACTTATATTTAGAACTTCTCGATACGCTTCACTTCGTTGCGCTACTCGAAGTGCCGATTTATAAAACAAAACTATGTAATCTTAAAATTACAGTCATCTTTAAGTATAATTCTATGTGGTTAAAAAGATAAAATGAATAATTTAAAAATAATAGCCGTTATACCGGCACGCTACGCTTCCACCCGATTTCCTGCCAAGTTGGTTCAAGATCTTGGAGGCAAGCCCGTTGTGGTACAAACGTATTTGGCTACTCTTGCCACCAGATTGTTTGATGAGGTTTTGGTAGCTACTGATCACGAAATTATTTATAATTTGCTTAAACAGCATCAGGTAAATGTGGTAATGAGTAGCGACACCCATGAAAGTGGTAGCGACCGTATTGCAGAAGTAGTAGCCAATATTACTTGTGATGTGGTGGTAAATGTGCAAGGTGATGAACCTTTTGTAAACAAAGAAAACTTACAGCGTTTAACTGAAGTGTTTAAAAACGATTTAGAACAGAAGGTAGATTTAGCCTCTTTAATGTTTGAAATGACAGATGTTGAAGCTATTCAAAATCCGAATAATGTTAAAGTGGTGGTCGATCAAAATTTAAAAGCCCTTTATTTCTCCCGATCTGCTATACCTTTTGCACGAGATGGTCAAAATTATTTGCCCTATTACCAACATATTGGGGTATATGCCTACCGCAAATCGGCTTTGTTAGATTTTACCCAATGGAAAATGAAAGGGTTAGAAGCAACCGAAAAATTAGAACAACTTCGGTATTTAGAATACGGCAGAACCATTCAAATGGTTTTAACCGAACATATTGGGGTAGGAATTGATACCAAAGAAGATTTGGATAAAGCTCGCGAAATGTGGAAATAAACAAACGGACTGTCATGCAAAACAGTCCGTTTTTTTTACATAACATCAATAATTGCTTAAAACATGTAATTAACTGATGATGAATAGCTTTATTAATATATTTTTATAAATTTTTTGTTTTTACTAATATTTTGGTGTAGTTATTGATACCATAGTAGATTTGGGTAAATCTCGCTAAATGTGGAAATAAACAATCTGACTGTCATGCAAAACATTACGTTTGTTTTACATAACATCAATAATTGCTTAAATGATTTAATTAAC
>JAHAYQ010000161.1 GCA_018384465.1 Myroides sp.
ATATAAAGGATGTGACACATAGGTTTTTGACAGCGGAAACTGGGTGCCATAATTATAAATAGCCTGCACCGCAGCCTCTTTAAGCCTTACGTCTTGTTCCAATCCCAAGTAAGCCGTATTTGCAAAATGCCATACCTTTTTACCGTCAATGGTCAGCGCATCTCCTTTAAAACTGTTATCAGCTGCGTACAGATGAATACTCTTTGCACTTTTAGCGTTTTCGATCACACCGTCTATAGTATCAAAAACATTGTTGTGATTAATTTTTGCCATAGTTATGTTTTATTTCCATAAAGATGCAGAATTACCGGAAACTATGCAATTGGCAAAAGTATACTGCTCCTTTTTTGCATACTTTTTTTTCTTTTAAGTCTATTTTATGTTAATACTCATCCTTATGTACACTTATTTTTGTTAAATTATTATTTTTACATTCCAAACTAAATATTTCACTTTTATGAACACCCCATTCCAAAACGATTATGTTACGATCTGTCTCCTCCAAGAGATTTTGTACATCCATTACAAGCAAGCCCAGTTAATCAATTTTGCTGCTGCAAAAGCCATTGTAAGAGACCGTATTCGGTATCAAGATCAAGTCTCCTACCCTATTTTATGCGATATATCCGCTATTAAGTACATCGATTACAACGCTCGGAATTACCTTGCTCAAGAAGGCTCGGTACTTACCAAAGCCGTTGCTTTAATTTGTCGGGATGCCGAGCGGCAGCTGATGAGCGATTATTATGTAACCGTATGCCAACCTACCGTACCCACTGCGATTTTCAGTGAAGAGGGATCAGCCGTAAAATACCTTGAAAACTACAAAAAGTCACTTTTATGATACCCATTTACGATCCACGTTACCAACAGTTGAGGGATAAAATCATAGAATTAAGCAAAGGGCATTTCAATACCTTTTTGCGTACAAGCAAAGAACACGATTACCTAGACGGCATCATGACTTTAGTGAATATGCTCTCAGAAAATTGGAAAGAGCGGATTTTACATATCCCTTTTGTTAAAGAAAGTAAAAGTTCTAACTACTTACAAATATTCAGTATCGTCACCAATGAGCGGTTAGAGATACTGCATACGAGCACCTATGCAAAAGATATGCTTCAATTAACTGACCGGAAGCTTATTGGGGTACCGATCACCGACTTATTAGCTCCGACAAATACAGCAGAACTCCACGACGCCTGCAGGCTATTGACCGCCGATCCACATAAGAATATTAAGTTACAACTGTACTTTATTCATTTAAACTTATCGCTCCATTATGAAACCCATTTACAATATTGTGCAGATGATCAGCAGTACTTGTTTCACTTTATAGGCCTCCGCTCAACAGAGACTGCGGTACCTATGGAAAAAGCACCTTCAAGTTCCAACAGGCTTTTACACAAAAGCTATATCGATTTGAAAATTCAAGAAATCTACGATTATTTAAACTCGTTAGAAGACTTCAAGGAGGTTTCGTATACCACCTTATGTCACAAGTACCGCATAAATGACCAACAACTTAAAACACGTTTCAAGGCGCTTTACAACAAAACAGTGTACCAGCACCAGCTAGAACTACGCATGCTCCGCAGCAAGCAACTCGTTACCGACACACGAAATCCTTTTAAAAACATTGCAGCAGCTGCGGGTTTTACTGACTACTCCAACTATATGCGGAATTTTAAAAAGTTTTTTGGAACATCCCCGCGCGAATTACGCAAGAAACACCAAGGTTAAATTCTCCTTTTTTACCTTATAAAAAACTTATAAGCTCTTTTTAATTCAAGAAATGCGCATGAGCTTTACATAAACAAAAATGTAGAGCCATGCGTAACATTCGATCAATCAGTAAACAAATTGTTATTTACTTTTTTATTATCCTTTTTGTATATGCAGCGGTAAGTAAACTGACCGACTTTGAAAACTTTCAGGTACAAGTAGCCCAATCACCTTTATTAAGTGCTTTTGCCACGCCTATTGCCTACGGTGTGGTGTTAGGTGAACTAGCCATTGCCCTGATGCTCTGTTTTTCTAAAAGCAGGACGTTGGGACTGTATTTATTTCTGGGTTTTATGACGGCGTTTACGGTTTACATCTACCTTATTTTGAATTATAGTCCGTTTGTTCCGTGTTCGTGTGGTGGGGTGTTAGAGAAAATGGGGTGGTGGGAACATTTGTGGTTTAATGGGATTGTTTGTTTAGTAACAGTTACCGTCATAATTACTGATAGTGATACCCAGTCTTCTTTTACGCCAAAGCTTTATTTTACAGCTTGGACGTCGTGAATCTTCGATTTGTGACCAAAAGAAGCAAAAGTCTTTTTTCTTAATCTTGCCTCAGTTCAAAAATGGTTGAACTATTTCCTCTAAAGCTATATACGATCAATTGCTCTTTTCCAATTATTGAAATCGTGAACCTTCGGTTTGATCGAATCGTCGCTCTGCTCCCCGATCATCTCACGCTTTATTCGTCGGTTCAACTTCATTTTTTACGTCCAGACTCTATTTTACAGCTTGGAAGCCGTGAACCTTACGGTTTCACTAATGGCGCTTTGAATTCGTGTTTCATTAAGTATTCGCTTTTGTTTGAAGACTACATGGAATTGCTGAAGGAATTAGAATAAAACACATTTACGATATAACCTAAAACTTATAACATACAATTTACAACTATAAAATTATGAAGAAAAAAATATTCTATATCGTATTAACGATGATCGTCAGCAGTGCGGTGGTGGTTGGATTGTTCCTGAGTTCGGAGCATATTATGAAAAAGGAAAATCCGTTTGTACGGCGTTT
>JAHAYQ010000016.1 GCA_018384465.1 Myroides sp.
TCCTGCATGGCAATTCAAATATCGAACCGCAAAAGATAACTCTGGCGTTGGACGTAAATCTTCAAACAAAAAGACCTTGATTCCGTTGGCAGAAAAAACATTGGCAACCACTTTCGCTAAAGACTGACTATTATGTCTACAATCATAAGCAATGGCCACTTTGATTTCTTCGTTAGGAAACGATTTTTTTAAATAGTGCGATAATCCCTGTGTATTTTTACCCAAGGTATATTTGTTGATTCGGTTGGTTCCTACGCCCATAATACCGCGCATTCCGCCGGTTCCGAATTCTAAATTTTTATAAAAGGCATCTTCTAGTTCTTTGGGAGAAGACGTGATTAATTCTTTGACTAAATTTTGAGTTTCAGCATCAAAAGGATCTTGAATCCATTTATTGCTTTGTTCTAATATATTTTTAGGAATGTCCATTGTATTTTTATTTGTTTAATCGTTTAACTGTTTATTCGTGAGTTCGAGTTTGCCGAGAACTTTTCGATACAATTTTCTCCGTTTCACTACTAAAAATCACTCGAAGTGACGAAAATTTAAAAATTTCTAAAAATTTGATTTTTCTGAAATTTTATATCGCGATTCGTTGTTTTTATTTCTAAGTATAATTTCGCCCAAGAAACCTGCTAAGAACAATTGTGTACCAAGGATCATGGCAGTTAAAGAAATGTAAAACCATGGATTATTAGCAACAAGTAAGGCAGGTTCTTGAACAGATAATTTGTATAATTTGTACACACCAATAAACGCAGCGCTACAGAACCCTACAATAAACATAAGAACGCCCAACGCACCGAATAAATGCATAGGTCGTTTGCCGAATTTAGATAAAAACCAAATAGTTATTAAATCTAAAAAGCCGTTTACAAACCGACTCATTCCAAATTTTGAAACGCCGTATTTACGTGCTTGGTGTTTCACTACTTTTTCACCTATTTTATTAAAACCTGCATTTTTTGCCAACACGGGAATATAACGGTGCATTTCGCCATAAACATCAATGTTTTTAACCACTTTATTGCTGTACGCCTTTAAACCGCAGTTAAAATCGTTTAATTGAACGCCCGATGTTTTGCGTGCTGCCCAATTGAATAATTTTGACGGAAGGTTTTTTGATACAATAGAATCATAACGCTTCTTTTTCCAGCCCGAAACTAGATCGTAATTTTGATTGACGATCATATTGTATAAATCGGGAATTTCATCGGGACTGTCTTGTAAATCGGCATCCATTGTAATAACAACATCACCTTTGGCAATAGCAAAACCAGCGTGCAATGCCTGCGATTTTCCAAAATTTTTCTGAAAACGAATTCCTTTTACATTGGTATCATTTTTAGAAAAATTGTCAATAATATCCCAAGATTCATCAGTACTTCCGTCATCAATAAAGATCAATTCATAGGAATAACCATTTGCCTGCATCACTTTTGAAATCCACTGATACAATTCTGGTAACGATTCGGCTTCGTTGAGTAAAGGAATTAAAATCGTTAGGTTCATTAGTTTATTTTTGGTGAAGAAAATTCGGTTTTATTTCGGAAGATCAATGCAATTAATAATCCTGCAATAGAAGCTCCTAATATACTTTGCGCGAATGCGAACAACATACTTTTTACTGAAAAATTATCATTGGGGTTACTGCGCATATATTCGATTTGTTTGTCTATGTCTTCAGCAGGTGCGTCGATATCTCTTGCGATACTCTCTGCCATAGATACCAAAATTTGGTTGTTTACCACTTTTGCTTCTGGGTTTACAAAATTAAATAGTATGAATTGTACTAATTGGTTTACAAACATGCCTATTAATACCATTATAAAAAAGGCGGTAAAACCTTGTTTTGTGGTAATAAGGTTGCCCAATCTTCTTTTTGTAATCCATATACATGATACGCCTAACACCAAAACCATCACCATATTTACGAACCCTAAATAAGGTTTGGCAAACAGCGTGTAATCGGCAAAAAAAACTATAAGGTTTACTACCAAATAATATCCTGCTAATATATAGCCAAAAGTAATGCCTGTTGTTTTACTTATATCTTTCATTAACTGACTGTTTTAAAATCTTACAAAGATATAAAAAAAGGGACTGTATTATATTTTAAATAATAGTAAAACATAGATAGGCTTTGAGATATTTGACTATTTTGAATGTTTATACTTTGTAAAACCAGTTTATTTGTTTTTTAAGTAGAAAAAAAGCTTTGTAATGTTTGTAGATTAAAAATATATTGTAAATTTGCAATCTGAAATAAAATAAGTTTAAACAAAAAAGCTATTGATTTGTTTATACCTTTTTGAAATATAAAAGCATCAGAACAGACAATAGCCATTAACATTAAAAATCGATTTATCATGCAAAAAGGTATTCACCCAGAAAATTACAGATTAGTAGCGTTTAAAGATATGTCTAACGAGGACGTATTCATCACAAAATCAACCGTAGAAACAAAAGAAACTATTGAGGTTGATGGCGTAGAATACCCAGTGTATAAAATGGAGATCTCTCGTACATCTCACCCGTTCTATACAGGTAAATCTAAACTTATTGATACAGCTGGTCGTATCGACAAATTCAAAACTAAATACGCTAAATTCAAAAAATAATTTTTGGATAGATCATATTATAAAGCCTTGCAGAAATGCAGGGCTTTTTGTTTTTACGTATATTTATAATGTTGAAAGAGAAGTTGGGGGAATGTAGTATTTTTGAATAATTACAAAATATCGGTTTTTTATAGGATATTTTAATTTATCGGCGTTTAATCAGATATTTAAAATTATTGGTTATATTTACAATAAAAAATGATTGCAATTATAACTGGCGATGTAGTAACATCTCGTTCTTTACAACCCGAACAGTGGTTAACACATTTAAAAAAAGGATTGGCGCTATTTGGTGAAGCTCCAGTTGATTGGGATATATACCGTGGCGATGGATTTCAATTGCGGACTACTGCGACAGATGCTTTGTTGCATGCCCTGATGTTAAAAGCTTGGATGAAACATTATAAACAGATTGATGTTCGTTTAAGTATCGGTGTGGGGAAACAAACTTATACCACAACTAATATCACTCAGGGCAATGGTAGTGCTTTTGAGTTTTCGGGTGAAGGATTTGATCGATTAGACAAAAAAAACTTATCTATAACCACCGCTGATAAATTGCTAAACGACACATTTAGCGTGATGATTGATTTATCTTTGCTAGTAATGGATAAGTGGACAGAAAAATCAGCTGAAGCTATTTTCATCAAGTTAAAACATCCTGAACTCAATCAAACTCAAATAGCAAAAAATTTAGGTAAGGGGCAAGGTACGGTTAGTGAAGCATTAAAACGAGGTGGTTTTGATGAAATCTATCAACTTATTCAATATTATCATAAAACCATAAAAGTGTATGTGGCTACTTATTCTTAAAATTTTTACCGCTCATTTGTTAGGCGATTTTGTGTTTCAAACTCGGAAAATGGTGCAAAACAAACATCAACTGCCTTATTTTGTAGCTCATATATTGATTCATGCGCTATTACTTTGTGTGTTTTTATGGAACGATGCCTTGTGGTGGCTGATCTTGATAATTATCATAACCCATGCTGCTATAGATTGGGCAAAAATTAAATTAACCAACCGTATAAAGCCTGTTGTTTTATTTATTACAGATCAACTATTGCATTTATTGGTAATAGTTCTTTGCTTGGTAGTATTTTTAAACTTAAAAATTAATTTTTCATTCGTTCAACATCCGCAATTTTGGTTGTTAGTTACAGCTGTTATTCTGCTTACACAAGTTACAGCTATTGTCATTCGGATTTTGTTATCGCCCTATCAAGATCATAAAAAAATAACTAATTTTTCAGCACAACCAGCTACAAAAAACGTGTTGTTTAACGCCGGAAAATACATTGGTATCTTAGAAAGGTTGTTTATTTTTGGTTTTGTAATTGCTAATTTTTGGGAAGGAATCGGTTTTTTATTGGCAGCAAAATCTATTTTTAGGTTTGGAGATCTAAACAATGCAAAAGAACGTCACTTAACCGAATATGTTTTAATTGGTACGTTTTTAAGCTTTGGTAGTGCCATTGTTGTAGGATTAGTGTTTAACTATTTAAAAGACATTTTATGAACAATATAGAAGATTTTAGAAACTTTTGTTTGTCATTTAAAGGAGTTACAGAAAAGTTTCCGTTTGATGAAACTACTTTGGTTTTTTATGTGATGGGAAAAATGTTTTGCTTGGTTGATATTAACGATTTTAATTATTGTAATTTAAAGTGTGATCCCGACGAAGCACAAGAGCTTAGAGCCATTTATGAAGGGATACAACCTGGATACCACATGAACAAAAAGCACTGGAATAGTGTATATTTTAACAGCGATGTACCTTTTGAATTAATGAATAATTTGGTTTCAAAATCGTATCAATTGGTTGTAGAAAAATTACCTAAAAAAGAGCAACACTTATTAAATGAATTATTTAATAAGTGATTGTTTGATAGTTTTTTTAGGTGTAGGGTTTATAAAGTCAGTAATATTTACCTTTTTCCTAATGAAAAACCTAAATAAGCCATAGGAAAATAGGCTAACAATAAATCGGTTACATTAAACCACATAGGCGATTGGGGTAATTGCAAAATCATAGTTACACCACCTATAAAAAATAAGGTACCAATAAT
>JAHAYQ010000022.1 GCA_018384465.1 Myroides sp.
ACCAACATTTCTCCAGATTTGTTGTACAAACTATCCATTTCGGCATGTACTTGGTCTAACAACCATATTGATTTTCCTCCGTTCATTACAAACTGATCAAGCACTTGAATTTGCTCGTCGGTAAACGGTTGGGTAGGTTTGGTAATAACTGCTAAATCATATCCTTTTAAATCGTTTAAAGTTTTTTCAGGATTCATTGCTACACTGTGTAAGGTGAAAGGTGCAATAAAATAACTATCTTTCACGGTGCGTAAAAAATCGGCTATATAAATATCGTCTGGTTCGCCTATTCCTTTAATGATGGCAATTTTTTTAGATTTTTCGCTAGATACCTTATAAATAGCTTCGGTTATTGCGTACTCTAAATGCTGAACTGAAGAAGCTACTTTATCTTCGGTAGATGCTGCCATGGCATTTTTTAACAACTGAATTTTAGAGTTATTATCTCCCTGAGTAGCAACTGCCCAAGGGAAAATCATTTCTTGAGACTGTTTACCTTTGTCGTTCACCGTAATATTAATAGGTTTCATTCCGTTAGCAAACAATTGCTCAGCCATTTGTACGGCTGCGTTTTCATCGGCAAGCGGATCCACAAATACAAAATGAATATTTTTGTTTTCTGCTTGAAATTCTTCTAAAAGTTGTTTGGTTTCAGTTTGCAATTTTCTGAGCTCTGCCGGAAAGTTTCCTTCTAAAAACACTTCAATAAACAGCGGTTCAGAAATGTCGTTTAAAATGGTTTTAGTAGTTTCTGATAAGGTATATCTTTTATCGGCAGTAAGATCAAACCGATGGAATACAAAATTACTTGCGATATTTATAACAATCAGCGCAATTGCAATTCCTAAAAACGATTGTAAACTTTTTTGTTTTTTCATTATTTGCGAACGTTTTTAAGGTTAAATACGGTAGCCATTATAAAAAATACGGTTATTGAAATAAAATAAATCAAATTGCGTGTATCAATTACACCTCTACTCATACTTTTAAAATGATAATTCATTCCAAAACGCTCAATAATCGTTGCAGATGATTTAAACAACTCTGCCAACTGATCAAACCCCATATAAAGCACAAAGCATATAATAACTGCTACTATAAATGCAACAATTTGGTTTTCGGTTAAAGACGAGCAAAACACACCAATGCTACTATATGCAGCAATTAAAAAAAGTAAGCCTAAATAAGATCCTATGGTGCTGCCTAAATCCATATTTCCGGCTGGTAAACCATAAGGATTTAAAATAAGAATGTAAAGTAAGGTGGGTAAAATGGCGAACACAACTAACACAAAAGCTCCTAAAAACTTGCCAGTTACAATTTGGCTTAAACTTAAAGGTTTAGTGACTAATAATTCAATAGTGCCTTGTTTGCGTTCGTCAGAAATACTTTTCATGGTTACGGCTGGTATCAGCAACAATAAAACTAAAGGTGCCAACTGAAAAAACGGAGTAAGATCGTTGTAGCCACTTTGTAAAACATTGTATTTTCCATCAACAATCCAAAGAAATAAACCGTTAAGAATTAAAAATACAGCAATAACCAGATAGCCGGTAAGCGATCCGAAAAACGATTTAATTTCGCGTAATAATATAGCTTTCATATTATATATCTATGTTAATTAGGGCAGTGTTACTAATTTATCAACACTCCAAGCCTCGGGTTTATCGTTGAATAATTGTTTAGTAAACGACCATACTTCTTTGAAAAGATCTGAATGACGATAGTTTTCTAAATCAGCTTCCTCGTTCCAAATAGAATAGGTAAATATAATACTGGGTTGATGCTTATCTTGATAAACTTCTAAAAAATTATTTCCAGGATAATTTCTTATTTGATTTTTCACAGTATGAAAATGCTCTAAAAAAACAGGAATTTTTTCTTCGTGAAAACTCATTTTTACAATCCTTATAAACATATTTTAATTTTTTTAATCATAAAATTCAACAATTACAGAATCTCTGTACGAAACTCCAAACATACTTTTTGCATTACCCACATTTTCATAATCCGATTTATAGATAGAAAGTTGTAAAAAGTCTAAATCATTAAATAAATACAACATTTCACCCTCAAACTCTCTAATAGATTGATTTTCTACATTAAAATCGGCATAAAACCTATGTATTTTTGTGATGCTATACTTACGGGCAATAATAGCAAACTTACGACCTTTTCCTACGCGATTAAACAAATCTTGAGTAATGTTGGTTACTGCATTTCCATAGTGATCCATATAGATGATAGCGCCTTTAATCGAATTTTCGTCTTCGGCAACTTTTGGGCGCAGTTCAATCAATAATTCACACTCGTCGTAAGAAATAGGCGTACCTAAATCATCAAATGGACTGTTTTTCAAAATTTGTGTACTTACATGCGTATAAAGAGAAACGGTATCAGTACAAAAATCAGGAAGGTGTAATTTTACTATTTCCGTTTCATCCTCTGGGGTTGCCAACAAGGTAATAGTACCATTATCAGCCGTTAAAAAATAATGCCCATTAAATTTGGTAAGTAAAAACGAAGTTTGATCGTTCATTTCAGCTTCTACCAAAACCATGTGAATACTACCTTTTGGAAAATTAGGGTAGGCTCCTGAAACTACATAACTGGCATTGGCAATGTTGTAAAAATCGATACAATGAGAAACATCAACTATTTGGGCTTGGGGCATGGCTGATAATATGCGTCCCTTTACCGAAGCTACAAAATGATCTTTTAATCCGTAATCTGTTGTTAGCGTAATAATTGACATTAATTTTTTTTGTTAGTGTTTTTTAATTTTTTTTGTTAGATTTGAGATATACAAAACTAATTTTTTTTAATTAAATCTAATAGCTTTTGAACGAAAGAATCATAGAACTAGAACATATTACTCCGAAAGAATTTTGGGGACCACAAGATATTCACTTGGAAATTATTAAAAAGCTGTATCCTAAACTAAAAGTAGTCGCTCGCGGAACCACAGTAAAGATATATGGTGAAGCAGAAATTTTAGATCAGTTTGAATCGCGCTTTGAACGTATTTTAAAGTACTACGAAAAATATAATGTACTAAATGAAAATATTATAGAACGACTGATTACTGATGATTTACCACAGCGTATGGATCGGTCTGATGAAATTTTAGTCCACGGAATTGGCGGAAAACTTATTAAAGCTACCACGCCCAACCAACAGCGATTAGTAGATTTAGTTTATAAAAACGATATGGTTTTTGCCATTGGACCTGCCGGTACAGGTAAAACTTATACCGGTGTGGCTTTAGCTGTAAAAGCGTTGAAAGAAAAGCAAGTAAAACGCATTATTTTAACCCGCCCTGCCGTGGAAGCTGGTGAAAATTTAGGTTTTTTACCAGGCGATATGAAAGAAAAGTTAGATCCGTATATGCAGCCTTTGTACGATGCTTTACGTGATATGTTGCCTCCAAGCACTTTAGAAGATTACTTATTAAAAGGCATTATACAAATTGCCCCTTTAGCCTTTATGCGCGGACGTACCTTAGACAATGCCTTTGTAATATTAGACGAGGCTCAAAACACCACCCATTCGCAAATGAAAATGTTTTTAACACGTATGGGGAAAAACGCTAAATTTATCATCACCGGTGATCCGGGTCAAGTTGATTTACCACGAAAAGTAACATCGGGCTTACGGGAAGCACTTCGAATTTTAGAAGGGGTGGAAGGTATTGGTTTTATCTTCTTAGATGATAAGGATATTGTTCGCCACCGTTTGGTTAAGAAAATTGTGGAAGCATACAAAAAAGTAGAAACTGCTAACGAATTTGCTTCACAACAAATATATTATCAAGGTAAACAAAATGAAAACCCGACAAGTTAGTCGGGTTTTAGTTTA
>JAHAYQ010000028.1 GCA_018384465.1 Myroides sp.
TTTTTCAGCTTATTATATGCACTACGAGTTAGCTCAACGAATTACAATCCGCTTGTAAGAAACAATTCCGGATAATCGGTGGTGATATAATCTATTTTTGCTGCATCAAACTGCTTAGCGATATTTAAATCGTTTACCGTCCACGAATTGGTTTTTAGATCTTTTTGTTGAAATTCTTTCAGTAAATTGGGATTCTTCAAAAACAGTTTAAAATGGTAATCAATCCCGTTTAAATTTACGGCTTGAATTTCGTCCGCAGATTTATCTCCGTTTAAGTAATGAACAGCAAAATGGGGTGCTTGTTGTTTTAGATAAACTGCCGAATCAAAGTCAAAAAGTATAAATTCTATGTTATCAGGTGTGGCTATTTGAGGTAATTCTTTCAAAATTACATCGATTAGCTTTTTTGTACGGTTGGTACCATTAATGGCTGACGTTTTTATTTCTAAAATTAATTTTGTTTTCTTTTGATTTAAACCCACAGAGAAATATTCGGCAACTGTAGGGATTTTTTCTCCGTTTGGATGTTCTTTGGTCAATAACTCCTTATAATTTGATGTTTCGATATCCAAACCATAAAAATCGTGGTCGTGATTTACAACAGCTATATTGTCTTTTGTCAGATGAACATCGAATTCGGTTCCAAAACATTTCAGTTCAATTGCTTTATTTAAAGAGGCAATTGAATTTTGTGGCAGATTGAATTCTTTCCAGGCAC
Source organism: Myroides sp. (assembly GCA_018384465.1). Classification (GTDB taxonomy): domain Bacteria; phylum Bacteroidota; class Bacteroidia; order Flavobacteriales; family Flavobacteriaceae; genus Flavobacterium. The sequence goes on from JAHAYQ010000028.1 coordinate 719, forward strand.
CGCGGTGAGCAATTATTTTAGTATCCATATTTTGTGCCCATAAATTAAAACTAGCTAAAAATAATAAAAAAACGTACTTCATAATTAATTTTTCACAAAAGTACGTTTGCTGTATTAAGTGAATGTTTTTAGAATATTATGCTTTTAAATACACATAGCGCATAAAAGGAAGCAAATTAATCGGCGTAATCAGTAAAACGATGTACTGAAAATTGGTTATGGAACTTGCGATACACATCCTGATGCTTTAAATGCTATAATACGACGCACCCTAATTAAGAAATATTATGGTCAGCAATTTGGTAACAGTAACTGCCGGCACAAATATTAAAGAAGTTGCAGAAAGTTTATCTAAGCAGAGTTCTCACCACTCCCTGTAGTTCAAGGCGAAGAAATTATAGGAATGATAACTACAACAGATTTGGTAAAATACTTATTAGATCAGTATTAATAAACGGCAATTTTGCCAACTGTTTTTTTACAAAATCCCTTCATCAGCAAAGCTTAAATAATCGGTAGCCGTGATGATTAAATGATCTAATAATTTGATATCTAAAGTGGTTCCTGCTTGTTTTATTTTTTGAGTGATGTCTTTATCTGCCATACTTGGATTTAATTGTCCCGACGGATGATTGTGCACCAGAATTATTGCGGTTGCCAAATGTTCTAAAACGGTTTTAAACAGCATACGGATATCAACCACGGTTTGGGTTAATCCGCCTTTACTTAGCTGAAACTTATAAATAACCTTATTGCTGTTATTTAACAACAAACACCAAAATTCTTCGTGAGGTAAATCACCAATTAATGGTTGCATTAATTTACAAACATCGGTAGATGAACCAATTTTAGTGAGCTCTTTGGTTTCTGACAACTGCAAACGTTTAGCCAGTTCTAAAGCAGCAACAATGGTAATGGCTTTTGCTTCGCCAATACCTTTAAATTGCATGAGTTGCTGAATGCTTTGCTTTTGTAATTGATGCAATTGGTTGTTGTTTTGCTGTAAGATGCGTTTACACAGATCAACGGCACTTTCGTTTCTACTGCCTGATCCTATTAAAATAGCTACTAATTCAGCATCGCTTAAAGCGGCTTTGCCTTTGTACAATAATTTTTCGCGTGGTTGATCGTCTTCCGACCAATGTTTTATTGAAAAATACGTATCTTCGTTACTCATACCCAACAATTTAGTCTGTTAAATATATGAAAGGTTTTTTAATTTTTATAGGATTGTTTATTGTATTGTCATGCAAAGACACTTCACTTCACACATTTCATCATACTGAAGTAACAGAAAATTCTATAAATAATCAAAAGGACACCATAAATGACGAGGTATCTGCATTTAGAAAACAACTTTCTGCAGTGGCTTTAGAGATCATTGATCCTACGATTAAATATACGCCTGATTATGTTTCTATTGCGTACCCTAATGGTGATGTTCCAGCAAAAACAGGAGTTTGCACAGATGTTATTATCAGAGCTTATCGTAAGTTAAGTATCGATTTGCAGAAAGAAGTACATGAGGATATGAGGAATTCTTTTGGAATGTATCCAAAAACATGGGGATTGAATCGCCCAGATACTAACATCGACCACCGACGTGTTCCAAATTTAGAAACTTTTTTCCGCAGAAAAGGAAAGGAATTGCCAATAACTCAAAACGCAGACGATTATAAAACCGGAGCTATGGTTACTTGGATGATTAACGATAAAATGCCGCACATTGGCATTGTGACCAACCGATTAACAAAAGACGGTAAACGCAGATTGATTGTTCATAATGTTGGCGGTGGACAAGTTTTAGAAGATTGTTTGTTTAAGTACCGTATTACCGGACATTTTATTTATGAGGGGTAAACACAGTTCATGCTGCAAACATCTTTAGATTCCTACGGGCACGAGAGCTTTGCTCGAACTGGCGTAGCAATGACAAACTTTACGTTGAATAAAGCGCTAATTGCTACCTAAAGCTTTACAATTCAATAATAAACATCCATCACGTTTGTCATGCTGTAAGCATCTTTTAGCGTACAGTTGAGATTCCTACGGAATGACAAACACTGGGTAAATTAATGCTTTAAGTGGAGGCACTACTTGAAATATTTATTAAGGAATTCTAAATCTGGATTAAATTCTCTAATTAAATTTAACTTCTTCTCTCTTGATAGATTTTTTATTTCTTTTTCTCTTTCAATCGCTTGTTGGATCCAACCAAACTTTTCGTAATAAATTAGAAAATGTGTATTGTAACGTGAGGTAAAACTGTTCGGATTTAATTTATTTTCATGTTGATATAAACGTAATTTTAAATTATTGGTAACGCCAGTGTATAAGACAGTCTTGCTTCTATTCGTCAAGATATAAACGTAAAATGTATAAATTCCTTCAGTGTATTCAAACATAATTCTATTTATTTAGATTCCTACAGGCACGAGAGCTTTGCTCGAACTGGCGTAGCAATGACAAACTGTATGGCTATTTGACTTTGGTTGCGTTCTACTGCTTATTGTTATGCTTGTCATGCTGTAAGTATCTTTAGTGTACAGTTGAGATTCCTACGGAATGACAAACTAGAACTTTAAATTTATAATTCAATGATAAACATCCACAACGCAGTTGAGATTCCTACAGGCACGAGAGCTTTGCTCGAACTGGCGTAGCAATGACAAACTGTATGGCTATTTGACTTTGGTTGCGTTCTACTGCTTATTG
>JAHAYQ010000050.1 GCA_018384465.1 Myroides sp.
CGCTACTTCACTACTCAAATGAATCCACCTGACGAAGTCATTCCTTCATTCGTAATAAAAATTAAAACTCAGCAAATACAAGGTTCCATTGGTATACCACCAAATATGCTCTTAAATAGAAACCTATTTCTTTAAATTTGATTCGTATAAGGTAATCCAATCAGTTAAAGACATTTTTTGCATCAATGCGCCAATTAGTTCAAAAGGGATGTCGTCTACCTTTTTAAAGCGTACACAACTTTTACCTATATCTAACTTTCTACTGCTGTATTTTGGAAATTCGTTTACAAACCAATCGTATAGTTCGGGTTGCGCATACATACCCATGTGATAAAAGTTAATGGAGTTTTTCTGAGAGGCAATGCCAGCAAATGGTAAAGGTTCTATGGGCTTACAATGATAGCCCGACGGATAAACCGTATGCGGCACCACATAGCCCAATCCACCGTAACTGATGCCGGGTGCAAATCCTTCGGGTAAATTAGCTACAATTACTTGGTGCAATTTGTTAAAAGCCTCTTTGCGCTCCTCAGGCACGTTGGCCAAAATTTCTTCTACTGTTGTTCCGTTTGCTTTCATTACTTGTTGGTTACAATTTTAAACCACGAGCTTAATAACTCGGTATCTATTTCGTCAATCGATTTAATTTTAAGGTGTCGCATGGTTTTTCCGGTACCTTGCAACAGCTTATCAGGGTCGTTAAGCATTTCAAAACCGCTGTAAAAGCCAACGTTTACGTGTTGTTTATTTGCTTGTAAATACGTAAAATCCTTTTGGAGGGTGTATACAGGTCGGCTCCATTTAAAATTCTCGATTACTTCAGGTACGGCATCTAAAATTATGTCACGTACTTTTTCCATAATTTCTCGTTGCGGAGAGGCTGCTGTGGCTATATAATTTATAACTTCTGTATTCATGGCTTATTTATTCAGTTTAGCTACCTGCATTTCAATATACTTAGGCAAATAATTGGGCGTACAATTTTTCGCTACCATTTCGTCTTTATACAAACCAGTTTCTTCGCCAATAGCAATACAACGGTTGCGGAATTCTTGTTGAAATATTCCAATTTGGGCTGCTGTAAAATTCATAGCCCACTGCACTTCTGGAGCTTCCTTTACGATGCGTTTTTCAATCAAAGAAAGTAATTCTTCGCTGTTTGCAGGTGGTGTTTGTCCTACCCAACGCAGTCTGCCTTGATAGTACCAGTAAATACGTCTTTGTAAATTTAGCGGACGATCTACCCAAGATTCCATTAAAGCAATGGTTTTTTTGTTTTTTGTTAATTGATTTGCCATGAGCCAATCCATCAGTTGGGTGCGTTCGTCCATAGAATGTTGCTCCATAGCTTTCGTTAATTCATCCAAAACATCTTGCGAAAGTACTTTGTGATCCATAATTAAGATCGATAACATGCGGGCAAAAAAGCTTTTTGTAGACCATAGTTCTAATGCCAACTCGTGGTTTTTTTTAATATCCTTAGCCCATTTTCGCAAATCGCCCAATTTGGTGTTCGGTTGATTGATTGCGGATAAAATATCAGTCGCTTGGGTTGATAAAACAACATTCTTTTGCATAATCATACATTTAATCTCTACAAATTTAGTGAATTAACCCATAGTGTATAATAAAATATCTACTGATGTACAGATTTATATGCTTTTAAAACCTAATAGAAAACATAGTTATTTATCATTGATAAAACATTTGTTGGTCTCATTCGTAAGTTAAAAACTATGCCCTTTTAGTGGGAGTCTATCAGTCCAATCAAACCTATGAACTTTCACCTCGTAGAGGTTTATTTTTTTCTTAAAACCACTAATTTTTCACTTAACCTTACAATATCAAACCCAAAATGCTCGGCAATGTATTCAAAGGTTTTAAAAGTGTAAATAAAAACATGCGTTTGATCTTTGCGGTAGTACCAGTTTTTAAAATCGGTTTGGTTGTTGAACAAATGTGTCTTAATAATAAGTAATCCACCGGGGTTTAAAAGCTTTCTTAATTTTGTGATTTCATCAAAAGGATGGTAAAAATGTTCAAAAACCTCGCAACTAAAAATATAATCGTAGGTTTTGTGTAAGTACGATGTATCCGGATAAAAATAAGGATCATATAAATCAATCAAAAAACCTTTGGCTTTTAACTGATGGGTAATCACAGGGCCTTTGCCGCAACCATAATCCAATCCAAGCATATCGGTAGAACAATATTCTAAAATGGTATTGGTAACAGGCGCAGTGAAATTCTGATAACCAGTATCGTTTACATCATTATTGTGTTGTTCGTAATGATTTTTCTCATTTGCTTCATTAAAATACAAATCATCTCGTTTTAAATAGGCATAACAATTCTGGCAGATGTAGTATTCTTCATCGGCTTTCTCGCTTAAAAAAGTATTGCACAGCGTACAGTTCATTTTGTAATTTTAATAGTGGTTAAAGATACAACGAGTTAATGGGTAAAGCATTTTTTCTGAATGAGAAAACCGATAAAATTATAAATAAACCACATAGATATTTTTAACTTATAGTTTTAGATAGCTTTTATCTTCGATAAAAACATAGCTCAATTACCAAAGGTAATCTATGAGATCTTATAAAATAGTACTAACTGTGAACCTATGTGGTTTAGAAAAGTTTAAATGAGATATATGTAAAAATAGTATCTTTGCCTTATGAACGAGCATTTAAATCCAACCAATGAAAATTTCTCAAACGAAGAGTTAGATGTAGAAAAAAAACTGCGTCCGCTATCGTTTGATGATTTTGCAGGTCAAGATCAGGTATTAGAAAATTTAAAAGTGTTTGTAAAAGCAGCTAATTTACGTGGCGAAGCTTTAGATCACACGTTATTTCACGGTCCTCCGGGATTGGGAAAAACCACCTTGTCTAATATTTTAGCGAACGAATTAAATGTAGGAATTAAAATTACATCGGGTCCCGTATTGGACAAGCCTGGCGATTTAGCCGGATTATTGACCAATTTAGAAGAACGCGATATTTTGTTTATCGATGAAATCCATCGGTTAAGTCCCGTGGTTGAAGAATATCTGTATTCGGCAATGGAAGATTTTAAAATCGATATCATGATCGAATCGGGTCCTAATGCACGTTCGGTTCAAATCAACCTGAATCCATTTACTTTGGTAGGAGCCACCACTCGTTCGGGATTATTGACTGCGCCAATGCGAGCTCGTTTTGGAATTCAAAGTCGATTGCAGTATTATAACATTGAATTATTATCGACCATTGTAGAGCGTAGTGCCACTATTTTAAAAGTTCCTATTGATATGGAAGCTGCAATTGAAATTGCGGGTCGAAGTAGAGGAACCCCACGTATAGCCAACGCTTTGTTGCGCAGGGTTCGCGATTTTGCACAGATTAAAGGCAACGGACGTATCGATATTGAAATTTCGCGCTTTGCATTAAAAGCATTGAATGTAGATGCGTACGGTTTAGATGAAATGGATAACAAAATATTAACCACCATTATTGATAAATTCAAAGGCGGTCCTGTGGGCTTGTCAACATTGGCGACTGCTGTTTCTGAAAATGCCGAAACCATTGAAGAAGTCTATGAACCTTTTTTAATTCAAGAAGGATTTATTTACCGTACACCAAGAGGTAGAGAAGTAACCGAAAAGGCATACCAACATTTAGGTAGAACTAACTCAGGAAAATTAGGTGGATTGTTTAATAGTTACGAATAAATCTTTTAGTTTAATACACTGCATTTTCTTTTTTAAACCACAATAGAAAATATAGTTATTTACAGATTTATTAGCAGGTTTAAAGTAAATACAGAACCTATGTGGTAAAGAAAATAACTTTTTGTTTTTTTTATTTATTACATATAAAGATAATGCACTATGGGTTAATTGTTATGTTTATCCGAGCATCTGTGGAAAATAGATAAATTTATGAATACAAAGGAAATACATACAAAGTTAATTAAAGACAAAGCCCGTGATTTGGGCTTTTCTTATTGTGGTATTTCCGAAGCAGCTTTTTTAGAAACCGAAGCACCGCGTTTAGAAAGTTGGTTAAAAAATAACATGCACGGCGAAATGCAGTATATGGAAAACCATTTTGATAAACGTTTAGATCCGCGTTTGTTGGTTCCCGGTGCTAAATCGGTGGTTTCGTTGTTACTGAATTATTATCCTTCTGAAAAGCAAAATTCCGATTCGTATAAAATCTCCAAATACGCCTACGGCGAAGATTATCATTTTGTGATAAAAGACAAGTTAAAAGAGTTATTAAACTTCATCAGAGAAGAAATAGGCGAGGTAGACGGTCGTGCATTTACCGATTCGGCTCCGGTGTTAGATAAAGCCTGGGCAGCAAAATCAGGCTTGGGCTGGGTGGGTAAAAATAACAACTTAATCCGTAAAACCGAAGGATCGTTCTTTTTCGTAGCCGAACTAATCATTGATTTGGACTTGATGTACGATACCGCAACAACCAATCATTGTGGTTCGTGTACTGCTTGTATTGATGCGTGCCCCACCCAAGCCATAGAATCACCTTATATTGTGAACGGCAGCAAGTGTATTTCGTATTTAACTATTGAATTAAAAGATGCCATTCCAAACGAATTTGCCGGTAAGTTAGATGATTGGATCTACGGTTGTGATGTCTGCCAGGATGTATGTCCGTGGAACCGCTTTGCAAAACCACACAATCAGTCGTTGTTTAACCCCAAACCTACCTTAATTGATTACGACAAAGACCAATGGAACGATTTAACCCAAGAGCTTTTCAACGAAATTTTTAGAAAATCGCCTGTAAAACGCACCAAATATTCGGGATTAATGCGAAATATTGCTTTTGTTAATCAACAAGACTAATGCATTCTTCATTAAAAAACTGAACTTTTCATTTCTTAAATCCATTAAAGCTTGGTATATTTGTTAGTTGTCAAAAAAAATAAAAATGCATAAAGATACCAAACGAAGAGAAGCTTTATTATATCACGCAAAACCCAAACCAGGTAAAATTGCCGTGATTCCAACCAAACCGTATGCCTCGCAACGCGATTTGTCGTTAGCCTATTCACCGGGTGTAGCAGAACCTTGTTTAGAAATAGCCAAAAACGTTACCAATGTATATAAATACACAGCAAAAGGAAATTTAGTAGCTGTTATTTCCAATGGTACCGCTGTGTTAGGTTTAGGTGATATTGGTCCCGAAGCATCAAAACCAGTAATGGAAGGTAAAGGCTTGTTATTTAAGATCTTTGCTGATATCGATGTGTTTGATATTGAGGTAGACACGAAAGATATTGACAAATTTGTAGAAACAGTTAAGAATATTGCGCCTACTTTTGGCGGTATTAACTTAGAAGATATCAAAGCGCCAGAATCGTTTGAAATTGAACGTCGTTTAAAAGAAGAATTGGATATTCCGGTAATGCATGACGATCAACACGGAACGGCTATTATTTCTGCGGCAGCCCTTCTAAATGCTTTAGAATTGGCAGATAAGAAGATAGAAGATATAAAAATAGTAGTTTCTGGTGCGGGATCTGCGGCTTTAGCATGTTCTAATCTGTATTTGCAATTAGGAGTACAGCCTCAAAATATTACTATGTTTGATAAAGACGGTGTGTTGCATACCCAACGTACCGACTTGCTGCCTATTCAAATGCAATATGCCAAAGATGTAGCAGGTTTAACCTTGGCAGATGCCATGAAAGGGAGCGATATGTTTCTGGGCTTGTCTGCGCCGAATGTGCTTACGCCAGAAATGTTGCTAACTATGAACAATAATCCCATAGTGTTTGCTATGGCAAATCCGGTGCCTGAAATTGATTATGACTTGGCTGTTGCTACTCGTGATGATATAATTATGGCTACAGGAAGATCTGATAAACCCAATCAGGTAAACAACGTATTAGGTTTTCCTTTCATTTTCCGCGGTGCGTTAGATGTTCGTGCTACCAAAATTAACGAAGAAATGAAATTGGCTGCCGTACATGCTTTGGCTAAGTTGGCGAAAGAAACAGTGCCAGAACAAGTAAATATTGCATACGGAGAAAGAAAATTAGGATTTGGAAAAGATTACATTCTTCCTAAGCCCTTTGATCCGCGCTTAATGACCGAAGTGCCACCTGCAGTTGCCAAAGCAGCAATGGATTCTGGTGTAGCTACCGATCCTATCACCGATTGGGATAAATACCGCGACGAACTTTCTGACCGTATGGGATCTGATAATAAATTAGTGCGTTTGTTGATCAATCGTGCTAAAATGGATCCTAAAAAAGTGGTGTACACCGAAGCAGATCAATTAAACGTATTAAAAGCAGCACAGATTGCCTACGAAGAAGGTATTGCAATGCCTATTTTATTAGGAAATAAAGAAATTATTTTAGAGCTTAAACAAGAGATAGGTTTCGATGCCGAAGTAGAGATCATTGATCCAAAAACAGAAGAAGAAGCCGAACGCAGAAGTCGATACGCGGCTTTCTTTTGGAAATCGAGAGAGCGTCGCGGTGTTACACTTTTTGATGCTGAGAAGTTAATGCGCGATCGCAGCTATTTTGCCTCTATGATGGTGTTAAATGGCGAAGCAGATGCCATGTTATCAGGATATTCACGCAGTTATCCTACCGCATTAAAACCAGTTTTAGACTTAATACCTAGAGTAAACGGTGTTTCTAAAGTAGCTTCAACCAACTTAATGCTAACCAGAAGAGGTCCTGTGTTTTTGTCTGACACCGCTGTAAATCCTGACCCAACGGCAGAAGAGGTGGCTAAAATTGCACTTATGACCAATCATACCGTAAGAATGTTTGGACTTGATCCAGTAGTGGCGATGATATCATTTAGTAACTTTGGTTCATCAAAAGAAGAAACCCCAAGAAAAATGCGTCAAGCGGTAAATATCCTTCATAAACAATATCCTGATATGATGGTTGATGGTGAAGTACAAATGGATTTTGCGTTGAATCAGGAAATGTTGAAAGACAAGTTTCCGTTTTCAAAATTAGTAGGTAAACGTGTAAATACTTTGGTTTTTCCAAATCTTGATGCGGCGAATACCACGTATAAAATGTTGAAAGAACTTAACGGTGCTACATCAATTGGACCTATTTTATTAGGGTTAGATGCGCCAGTGCACGTTTTTCAATTAGGTGCCAGTGTAGATGAAATGGTGAATATGACCGCAGTTGCCGTAATTGATGCGCAACAAAAAGCCATAAGAAAGAAATAATATTTTTTTCTATTATAAACAACCAACGTTAATAAACCATCATTTATTAATAAATTTTTCTATTTTTGAACAAAATATAGAAAATGATTGCGTTTTTAAAAGGACGATTGGTTGAGAAAACTCCCACAGATATAATTATAGATTGCAACGGAATAGGCTATCAAGTCCATATTTCGTTGCATTCTTATTCTTTAATAAAAGATCAAGAAGCCATACAAATTTATACCTATTTGCAAATTAAAGAAGATGCACATACTCTTTACGGCTTTATTGAAAAAATTGAAAGAGAACTGTTTAAGTTGTTAATTTCGGTTTCTGGTATTGGCGGCAATACGGCAAGAAATATGTTGTCGTACATCACTCCAAAAGAATTAATACAAGCTATTGCAGCAGGCGATGTAAAAACTATACAGGCAGTAAAAGGAATTGGTTTAAAAACAGCGCAACGAGTAATCATTGATTTGCAAGAAAAAGTGCAAAAATTATATGGTGTAGAAGAATTATCTGTAGCTGTAAACAATACAAACGCCGAAGAAGCGTTATCTGCTTTAGAAGTGCTTGGATTCGTGCGTAAAGCTACCGAAAAAGTGGTCAAAAAAATTGTAGCACAAGATCCTCAGGCAACTGTAGAACAAATTATTAAGTCAGCATTAAAAAGTTTGTAAGATTTGAAAACATCTTCACGCATAAAAATACTTTTAAAATACGTTGCTTTCCTTATCTTTTTTGGTAATGCAATGCCTTTATGGGCGCAAATTGACGACGATACCCCACCGACCGATACCGACGGTGTGCTTATGCGAGGGTCTATTACGTTAAAGGATGTAGACAGCATCATGAAAATGTATACCTATGATCCGGTGACCGATAAGTACATTTACACCGTTACAGCCAACGATTTTAATATTGAATATCCCATGGTGCTTACTCGCCAAGAGTACGAAGATATTTTGTTAAAAGCTGCATTGAGAGAGTACTATGAAAAAAGGTTAGCGGCAGAATCAGATCGTTTAACAGAAGAGGAAAAACGCGATTTACTACCAGGGTATTACGTAAATTCAAAACTTTTTGAAACCATATTTGGCGGAAATACTATTGACGTAAAACCTACTGGTATGGTAGAGTTAGACTTAGGTGTGCGATTTTCAAAACAAGACAATCCCATCATTTCACCGCGCAATCGCAAAACATTTGCATTAGATTTTAACCAAAACATCAACCTTAGTTTGCAAGGTAAGGTAGGAACACGCTTAAATACCGACATCAACTTCAACAATCAGGCAATGTTAGATTTCCAAAAACAAATGTTGAAGTTAAATTACGAACCAGATGAAGATGCTATTTTACAAGGTATTGAAGTAGGTAACGTTAGTATGCCGGTGAACAACTCTTTAGTACGTGGAGCACAAAATTTGTTTGGTGTTAAAACGCAATTGCAATTTGGAAGAACCATGTTTACGGGAGTGTTTTCCAAACAAACATCAGAACGAAAAACCATTGTTGCAGAAGGTGGCGGAACAGTGCAAGACTTTGAATTATTCGCATTAGATTACGAACAAAATCGAAACTTTTTTCTATCACAATATTTTAGGTATCAATACGATCATGCCTTGCGAAACTATCCGTATGTTGATAGCAGGGTGCGTATTACCCGTGTAGAACTTTGGGTAACCAACAGGCAAAACAGAATAGGGCAAACCAACAACAACATGCGCAATATTATTGCCATTCAAGATTTGGGAGAAGCTCGCTTAAGCAACGCAAGTACGGAACGAATGATAGGTGTTGATTTGGCCGCACATCCTACTTTTTTTGGAAGTTCGGGTATTGATGCACCTGCCGATAACGAAAACAACCAGTTCAATCCAGAAGCTATTGGTAGCAACTTCTTAAACGAAGGTATCCGTCAAATTACCACGGCACAAAGTGGCTTTAATATTTCGGTGACCGAAGGTAGAGATTATGTGAAGTTAGAAAATGCACG
>JAHAYQ010000081.1 GCA_018384465.1 Myroides sp.
GCGTATTCTGGTAGAGATGTTTCCAAACAAAAAAACGGTTTTATGAGAGATATTCCACTGCCAAACTGGAATTTACGCTATACCGGTTTAACAAAGTTAGGATGGTTTAAAAACAATTTTAAACGTATAACCATTTCGCATTCGTATGTTTCGGGTTATTCGGTAAATAATTACCAAACTAATTACGAGTACTTAGAAAACCCTGGTCTGTTAAACGCAGGGGGCAATTATCCGTCACAAAATGTGGTAAGTAACATTACCATGACCGAAGCTTTTAGCCCGTTAATTAGAGTTGATTTCTTGACCAAATCTGGTATTGATTTTGGTTTAGGTTTAAGTAAAGATCGTTTGTTGTCAATGAGTTTTGATAATAACCTACTTACTGAAGTAAACGGGAATGAAATTACTGTAAAATTAGGCTTTATTATAAAAGATGTTGGTTTTACTACCAATTTTGAAGGCGTACCAAACGGCGGAAGAATTGTAAGTGATATGCGTGTTTCAACAGAGTTTTCATGGCGAAGAAATCAAACCATCATCCGTTATTTAGATTATCAAAACAATCAAATAGGTGCAGGACAAGACGTAAAGAATATACGTGTTAACGTAGATTACGATTTAAGTAAAAACTTTATGGTGCGTTTTTATTACGAACACATGTTCTCTAAAGCAGTAATTTCAACGATGTATCCAATAACCAATATACGTTCAGGATTGTCATTGCGCTATAATTTTGGAAATTAAACCCCAAAAGTTTTTCAATTATTAATAAAGTTATACATTTGTCTTAAAATAATAACAAAATGAATTTACCAGCTAATTTAAAGTACACGAAAGACCACGAGTGGGTTAGTTTAGAAGGAGACGTTGCAACAATTGGTATTACTGATTTTGCACAGAAAGAGTTAGGAGATATTGTTTATGTTGAGGTGGAATCACTTGACCAAACATTAGATCAAGACGAAGTTTTTGGAACAGTTGAGGCTGTTAAAACGGTTTCTGATTTGTTTTTGCCAATGGCAGGTGAAGTTATCGAGTTTAACGAAAACTTGGAAACCGAACCAGAATTGGTAAACAGCGATCCATACGGAGCAGGATGGATGATTAAAGTTAAAGTAGCCGATGTTGCTGTTTTCGAAACTTTATTAACAGCTGATCAATATAAAGAAATTATTGGTGCTTAATAAAAAGCTTTTAGCCATATTATGGAATGTGTTAATCTTGGTTTTTTGTTTGGTTAACTTATCAAACATAAACGAAGTACAAAAAATACGTATTCCGCACATCGATAAAATAGTACATTTTGTGTTCTATACCGCATCGGCGTTTTTATGGGCTTGGGCTTTGTTAAATAAAAAATCACCCGCTTATAAATTAAACATCAGCCTCATGGTTCTTGGTTTGATTTTGTTCGGGCTAATGGTCGAGTTTTTACAAGACGTACTGCCTACACATCGATCTTTTGAATGGATGGATGTTTTAAGCAATACCTTAGGTGTTTTATGCGGAACCATTATTTATTTAATATATTCAAAATTTAAACCTCACAAATCGTGAGGTTTTTTTTATTTTAGTAAGATGAAAAACATGAAGGAATATATCGATGCTACGTATCTTAAAACTGCGAAGCAGGCACAGCTAACCGAAGCTGAAAATGATCAAATAGTAAAAGATTTGTTAGCTGAAGCAATGACTCATCAATACAAATGTGTTATGTTGTTGCCAGAACATGTATCGGTCGCCAAAAATTATTTCATCAAACATAAAAGTAAAATAGCAGTTGGTACGGTTATTAATTTTCCAGAAGGAACAGCCGATGTTTCAGATAAGCTAAAGCAAGCGCAAATCGCCATCGATCAAGGTGCTGACGAGTTAGATTTTGTTATAAATTACCCAGCATTTAAAGCAGGCAATATCACAATGGTTCAAGAGGAAGTACTTCAATGTACGCAATACTGCTTAAATCAACATAAAACGATTAAGTGGATTATTGAAACGGCAGCGCTTACCGATAATGAAATTATTCGTATCACTACCTTGATTAAAAACACAGTGATGCGCTATTTTAAAGAAATAGATTATCAAAAAGTATTTGTAAAATCATCAACAGGATTTTTCTCAGTGAATGATGGTACAACCAATGGCGCTACACCACACGCCATTACTTTAATGTTAGAAAATGCAGGGCCGCTACCTATAAAAGCATCAGGAGGTATAAAAACGGTAACCGATGTTTTATTTTACTTACAAATGGGCGTAAAACGCATAGGTACTTCTGCCCAAAAACAAATTATAGAATCGGTAGGTAGTTAACGCTGTATTTTGCAGTTTGTTTAACACTATAAAAAGTCAAATAGTTAGTTTTAAGATTTTTTTTAAAGTATATTTGCACACCGATTTTATAGCAAAGCGACTTATTTTGGAAACAAACTCATCAATAATTAAAGTTTCAGCACTGTCAGAATTTAAAAGCATCACGAAAGCAGGTTTAGCATTCAGTGTGGTGTTTTCTACGTTAGCTGGTTATTTATTAGCAGTAGAAGATTGGAGACAGATTAGTTTGGTAACACTTTTAATGTTGGCAGTAGGTGGTTACTGTATGGTGGGTGCATCAAATGCGTTCAATCAAATCATAGAGAAAGACTTAGATTCTAAAATGGATCGCACCAAAAACCGTCCAGTATCGTCTGGTAGGGTATCTGTAAACAGTGCTTTTGTATTAGCCGCTGCGTTAACAGTAATAGGTTTAGTTATTCTTTACATTGTAAGTCCAAAGACTGCTATGTTTGGGGCCATATCTATCTTTTTATATACCAGTGTGTATACACCGTTAAAGCCTTTAACACCTCTTGCGGTTTTTGTGGGTGCGTTTCCGGGTGCAATACCTTTCATGTTGGGGTGGGTAGCACATACAGATGAGTTTGGTATTGAAGCAGGTATGCTGTTTTTAATACAATTTTTTTGGCAATTTCCACACTTTTGGGCTTTAGGTTGGTTCTTATACGAAGATTATAAAAAAGGTGGATTCTATTTATTGCCTACTCGTAAAAAAGACAAAAAAACATCATTACAAGTAATTTTATATTGTGTATGGTTGACGATAGCTTCCTTGTTACCGGCAACAGGTTATACCGGTAGACTTTACTTGTCGCCTATTGCAGCTGTATTGGTTCTTGCTGCTGGCTTATGGATGTTGTATGGAGGTGTGCAATTGTATCGTAAACAAACCGATAAAGCAGCTAAAACGTTGATGTTAATCAGCGTAACTTATATTACATTAATTCAAATAATTTTTATTTTAGATAAATTCCTACGATAATATGACAATGGAAGAGGTACAGAACGAACAACTGCAGAAAAGAAAATCATACAAAACCATGTTGATTTTTGCAATGGCAAGTATTGTAATGGTTTTTGCCGGATTGACAAGTGCTTACGTAATTAGTAAAAGTCGACCAGATTGGCTAAAAGATTTTGAACTGCCAAGCGCCTTTTTATACAGCACAATTGTTATCGTGTTAAGTAGTGTTACTTTTCATTTGGCAAAAAATGCTATTAAGAAAAACAACCGTTCCTTAACATCAATTATGTTAGCGCTTACTTTAGTATTAGGGTTATTGTTTGTAGCTTTACAATTTCAAGGCTTTAATCAAGTAATAGATGCTGGGTATTATTTTACGGGAAGCTACAGTACCATTACTACCTCTTTTTTATATGTAGTGGTGTTGGTACACATCGCTCACTTGGTAGGAGGGCTTATTTCATTATTAATAGTAATTTATAATCATTATAAACAAAAGTATAATTCAAGTCAAACGCTTGGAATTGAGTTAAGTGTGATGTTTTGGCACTTTCTTGGCTTCTTGTGGATTTACTTGTTTTTATTTTTTACTTTTTACAAATAAACTTTTTTACTTTTCTTTGATAGAAAAAAGATGTAAATTTGGGAACTTTTTAACACTTAAACTTTTTTATGGGAGCGACAGTTACTACAGCAGCGACTAAAGAAAAAACTTGGGGAGGTGGGGAAGACATTCAACCTCTAGGAGCAAGCTATGGGAAAATGATGATGTGGTATTTTATTTTATCAGATTCATTAACATTTGCCGGATTCCTTGCAGCATACGGTTTTACAAGATTCAAATTTATTGATTCTTGGCCTATTGCCGATGAGGTATTCAACCACTTTCCGTTTTTACATGGTGTAGATGCGCCAATGTATTACGTAGCATTAATGACATTTATCTTGATCTTTTCATCGGTAACCATGGTGTTAGCGGTAGATGCAGGTCATCAAATGAAACAAAAGAAAGTAGCTACTTATATGTTATTAACCATTATAGGTGGTTTGGTTTTCTTGGGCTCACAGGCTTGGGAATGGAAAAACTTTATCACAGGTACCTATGGAGCGGTTGAAACAAGAGGTGGTGAAATTTTACAGTTTGTAAACTCAAACGGTGAACGCCTAACTTTAGCTCAAGTTGCCGATACTACTGTTCCTCGTGAAGATGGTGCACTTACAAGAGATAAAGGTACATGGTATATGAAAGGTGGAACAGATACATCTGTTTCTATGAATCAATTAAAAGCTGGTTTATCTAACAATCCTGATGTGTTAATCAGAACGCAGTTTACTGTAGAAGGCGATAAACATAGTAAAATTGTTCTTTCTCGCGAAGAAACTTTAAAAAGAGCCGATGATTTCGTGTATGTGGTAGAAGGTGCAAACCTAATCCGCAACGAGTTTGGTCATAAAACATTTGCTAACTTATTCTTCTTTATTACTGGTTTCCACGGTTTCCACGTATCTGTTGGAGTACTTTTAAACATCATTATTTTCTTTAATGTGTTGTTGGGAACTTACCAAAAAAGAGGTAGTTATGAAATGGTAGAAAAAGTAGGATTGTATTGGCACTTCGTAGATTTAGTATGGGTGTTCGTATTTACATTCTTCTATTTAGTATAATTTAGTTTAAAAAAAATAAAATGGGAGCACACGCATCTAATACAAAAAGAATTTGGCAAGTATTCATTTATTTGTCTTTACTAACAATTATTGAGGTAGCTTTAGGTATTTTTAAACCAGATTTCCTTTTCGTTACCCAATTCTTAGGTACCTCGTTATTAAACTGGATTTTTATCTTAATGACCATTTGGAAAGCATATTACATTATGTGGGCTTTTATGCACTTAGAAGGTGAAAAGTCATCATTCCGTTGGTCAATAGCAGCGCCTATGGCATTCTTGATTGCTTATTTGGCATGTTTAATTTTGATCGAAGGAGATTATGTTCACGAAGTATTTAAAACTTCAAGCATTAGATGGATATTTTAATCCATAAATATGAGTTAAAAAGGCGGTTATTACACCGTCTTTTTTTATTTTTGTAAAAATTCTTTATAATGAAAAAAGTACTTGTACTTGTTGCTCTTTTTATTGTGCCTATTGTAGCCT
>JAHAYQ010000168.1 GCA_018384465.1 Myroides sp.
ATTTCAGCATTCAATATTAGGTCAATAGCTGATAAATTAGTATATTAGCACGTTAAATTTTAGAACTAAAAATAATTATATATGATCTCTGACGGGGAAAAGTTAATTCCTATTAACATTGAAGATGAAATGAAATCAGCATACATTGATTATTCAATGTCGGTTATCGTTTCCAGAGCATTGCCAGATGTTCGAGATGGATTAAAACCGGTTCACCGCCGTGTATTATTCGGAATGTATGAATTAGGTGTTAGCGCAAGTAAAGCTCATAAAAAATCTGCCAGAATTGTTGGGGAAGTATTAGGTAAATATCACCCACACGGTGATTCATCTGTGTACGATGCCATGGTGCGTATGGCTCAAGAATGGAGTATGCGTTATTTATTGGTAGATGGACAAGGAAACTTTGGTTCGGTTGATGGTGATAGTCCTGCGGCTATGCGTTATACCGAAGCGAGAATGAAAAAGATTTCTGAAGAAATTTTAGCCGACATTGACAAAGAAACGGTAGATTTTCAATTAAACTTCGATGATACTTTAGAAGAACCTAAAGTAATGCCTACTAAAATACCAACTTTGTTAGTTAACGGAGCGTCGGGTATTGCAGTGGGTATGGCTACAAATATGGCACCACATAACCTAACAGAAGTTGTAAACGGTACCTTAGCTTATATCGATAATAATGAAATAGAAATCGATGAGTTAATGCAACACATAAAAGCCCCCGATTTTCCAACAGGAGGTATTATTTATGGTTATGAAGGGGTTAAAGAAGCTTATAAAACAGGTCGTGGTCGCGTTATAATGCGTGCTAAAGCTAATTTTGAAGAAGTTGACGGCAGAGAATGCATTATTGTAACAGAAATTCCTTACCAAGTAAACAAAGCCGAAATGATCAAAAAAACGGCTGAATTGGTAAACGATAAAAAAATAGAAGGAATTTCTACCATACGTGACGAATCCGATCGTAAAGGTATGCGCATTGTATATGTTCTTAAGCGGGAAGCGGTTCCTAACATTGTATTGAACATGTTGTACAAGTTTACACAATTACAATCATCGTTCAGTATCAATAATATTGCATTAGTTAACGGTCGTCCGCAGTTGTTAAACGTTAAAGAATTAATTCATTACTTCGTTGAACACCGTCATGATGTGGTAACTCGCCGTGCAGAATACGAATTGCGAAAAGCTCAAGAACGCGCACATATTTTAGAAGGATTAATCATTGCTTCAGACAACATTGATGAAGTAATTCAAATTATCCGAAGCTCTAAAAATGCCGACGAAGCTCGCGAGCGTTTAATTGAACGTTTCTCACTTTCAGAAATTCAAGCTCGAGCTATCGTTGAAATGCGTCTGCGTCAATTAACCGGTTTAGAACAAGAAAAATTACGTGCCGAATACGATGAAATCATGAAATTGATTGCTCATTTACAAGAGTTATTGGCAAGTAAAGAAATGCGAATGAACCTTATTAAAGAAGAATTAACCGAAATTCGTGATAAATATGGCGACGAGCGTAGATCTACTATAGAGTATGCAGGCGGAGAAATGAATATTGAAGATTTAATTGCCGATGAGCAAGTGGTGATTACCATTTCGCATGCAGGTTACATTAAACGTACTCCGTTAACAGAATATAAAACGCAAAACCGTGGCGGCGTTGGTCAAAAATCTGCAGGAACCCGTGATCAGGATTTCTTAGAACATATGTACATTGCCACCAACCACCAATACATGTTGTTCTTTACACAGAAAGGTAAATGTTTTTGGTTGCGTGTGTACGAAATTCCAGAAGGATCAAAACAGGCAAAAGGTAGAGCAATTCAAAACTTAATTAATATTGAAAACGACGATAAAGTAAAAGCATTCATCTGTACCCAAGATTTACGTGATGAAGAATACACCAATAACCACTTTATCGTAATGTGTACCAAACAAGGGCAAGTGAAAAAAACAGCTTTAGAGCAATATTCACGTCCACGTCAAAATGGTATCAATGCTATCACAATTAAAGATGGTGATGAATTATTAGAAGCTAAGTTGACCGATGGAAATTCTAAAGTGTTGATCGCTGCCAAAAACGGTAAAATGGTTCGATTTGACGAATCTAAAACCCGACCAATGGGTAGAACTGCTTCAGGTGTTCGCGGAATTAGATTGGCTGATGAAAACGATGAAGTAATTGGATTAGTTACCGTTTCTGATTTAGAGTCAGAGATTTTAGTAGTGTCTGAAAACGGATACGGAAAACGATCTCCTCTTGAAGCTTACCGTGAAACAAACCGAGGTGGTAAAGGAGTTAAAGCCATGAATATTACCGAAAAAACCGGTGCGTTAATCTCAATTGGTGCAGTAACCGATAACGACGATTTAATGATCATCAACAAGTCGGGCTTAACCATTCGTTTACGAGTTTCGGATCTACGTATAATGGGTAGAAACACTCAAGGCGTTCGTTTAATTAACATTAAAGGAAATGATTCTATCGCAGCCGTTGCAAAAGTAATGCGCGATGAAGATGAAGAAACCGAAACGGATGACGAATTGAAAAAAGATCTTTTAGCAGTTGATGAAAACGACATTTTAGAAGATGTGGTTGATGATGCTGAGGATGATGACGACGATAATGATTTAGAAGACGATACAGAACAAACAAATGAAGAATAAATTAGTAATAATGAGCATGCTTTTAATAGCATGCTCTTCTTCTTTTGCTCAAAAAAATGAGTTAAAAGATTTAGAACGATTAGTAAATAGAAAAAATACCACTGAAGCAACTGTGGTTTTAGAAAAAGTTGAAGCAATGCTTAATGATGCAACCGAAGATCAAAAAGCAGCTTACTATTTTTATAAAGCTCAAAACGAAATTAATTTAGCAAATAGCGGTGTTGCTTTTAACGAAAATCGGCAAAAAGCCATTCAGTCAATCAACCAACTGATTAAGTTTGAAAACGAAACAAAAAGTAAAAAATACACCACAGAAATTCTTCCGATAAAAAACACATTGTTAGCTTCGTTGGTTGATGACGCAATTGATAACAATCGAAATAAAAATTACAAAAATTCAAGTCGATTGTTTGAACAAGCATATATCTTAAATACAAATGATACCATTTATTTGTATCATGCGGCTTCTGATGCTATTAATGCCAACGATTTTGATTTTGCAGAAACCAAATTAAAACAATTGGTAAAATTGAATTACAACGGAAAGTCGCAAACGTATGTTGCCAGCTCACAAACAACCGGCGATGTACAATCATTTGGCTCTGATAAAAAAGCCCGCGATTTAGCCGTAAAAAGTGGTACGCATACTAAACCAGAAACCATTTTCAACAACAATGTAAAGCCAGAGATTTATACAAATTTAACGCACATTTTACTAAATAAACAGAATTATACAGAAGCAGAAGCTTATGCTCTAGAAGCGTATAACTTAGATAAAAATAATATAAACAATTTACTGAACATCTTATTTTTATATTATAATACAAATCGATTAGATCAATATCAAAAATTTGCAAAAGAAGGTGTTGAGCGCTTTCCAGAAAACGAATCTCTGCTTTATAACTTGGCGGTTATTCATGTTCAAAACAACGAAAATGAAGAAGCCAATAAGTACTTAAATCGTATTTTACAGTTAAATCCTCAAAATTTTGATGCCTTAAAAGCTTTTGGAAATTTAGAATTACAAAAAGATGCCGATGTTACTAACAAAATTAATGCGTTACCAAATACCGCAGCATCCGATAAAAAACGTGCAGAATTAATGAATGAGAAAAAGTTGATTTACCAAACAGCTTTAGATTATTACACAACGGCCCAAGAAATTAATAATAAAGACGAGGGTTTAAATGAACTCATCAGTCAAATTAAACAATTTTTAAATCAAAATTAATCAAAAACAAGCTGCCTCGTTGTGGGGCAGCTTACTTTTTTACATATAGAGATATTTTGTATTTTTATTTACCTAATTTAATAGAAACACCTATTAACCCGGTAGCATCACCACCTGTGGTACTATCTTCACCTGGAATACTTAACCCATCATAGTCCGTCATAATATAAGTACCTTTTATTGGTCAATTAAAAGTCCGTTTTCTCAAACGGACTTTTAATTTTCTATAATGATCTATGAGTAAAATATACTGTGATATTACAATCGAGCGTCGACAATAGATCGGTCCAAAGACGCCTTTAAATCGAAAAGCATGCCTTGCTTATTGAGTAAATTCTTAACATCCATCTGAAGAAATTCACGATGTGCCACTGCAACGATTACAGCGTCGAACAGATTCGAAGGAAGTTCCGTCAAAATAGGCACTCCATATTCTTTCCAAACTTCGTGCGCATCTGCCCAAGGGTCGTAAATAACTACGTTTATGCCGTATTCTTTTCACTTTTCTATACACATCAACAACCTTCGTATTTCTGATGTCAGGACAGTTTTCTTTAAATGTGATACCTAAGATTAAAACAGTAGATTCATCAATCGTCTCCTTTTTTTTAATCATCATTTTAACAGCTTTCGAAGCAACGAATTCCGCCATAGAATCGTTTACCCTTCTTCCAGATAAAATAACATTGGGGTGGTATCCTAATTACACTGCTTTAGGTGATAAATAGTAAGGAACTACAGAAATACAGTGTCCCCCACCAAACCAGGTTTATACTTTAAGAAATTAAATTTTTTAGCCATATAGCCCACCCCCCCAACCTCTTTCTTAAAGCTTTCTCTGAAAAGCCCAAGCTGTCTGCATAGAAACCTCTAAAGGAGTTTTTGGGCGCCAACCCAAGGCCGTTTCAGCATGACTGTAATCAGCATACGCTTCAACAATATCACCAGCTCTGCGTTCTTTGATTTCGTATTTTATTTTTAAATTATTGGCTTGCTCAAAAGCATCTACAATTTCTAATACAGTAGAACCAGTACCTGAACCTAAATTAAAAAATTCTAAATTTAATGTGTTTTTTCCTTCTAGTAAACGTTGCATGGCTTTTACATGGGCATCCGCTAAATCATTCACATCAATATAATCCCGTACGGCTGTTCCGTCTCGTGTTTCATAATCATTGCCAAACACACCTAAACATTCTCGTATCCCCATAGCAGTTTGAGTAACATACGGAATAAGGTTATTGGGTACTCCGTTGGGCACTTCGCCTATTAATGCAGACTCATGTGCACCTACCGGATTAAAATAGCGCAAAGCAATGGCTTTCTTGGAAGTGGCTTTTACAAAATCTTCAATGATTTCTTCACCCATCTTTTTGGTGTTGCCGTAAGGTGATTCGGGCTTCTTTAAAGGGGTAGATTCATTGATAGGCATCTGATCTGCCTGACCGTAAACGGTACAAGAAGAAGAAAAGATAAAATGATCTACTTCATGTGTCTCCATAGCTTCTAATACATTCAGTAACCCTACTAAATTGTTGCGGTAATACATCAACGGTTTTTCAACCGATTCTCCCACCGCCTTGTACGCAGCAAAATGCACGACTCCGTGAACGCTGTGTTCTTGGAAAAATTGATTTACCGCCGGTTGATCTTTTAAATCTATTTGACTGAAGGTGGGCTTAATACCAGTAATTTCTTCGATGCGATCTATAACTGTTAATTGGCTATTAGATAAGTCATCTATAATCAGTACGTTAAAACCTGCTTGTTGCAAGGCTACTACTGTGTGTGAGCCAATATATCCTAATCCTCCTGTAACGAGTATGTTGGTCATAATGTTGTTGCTTTTTTTGCTTTCATTCCTTTAAAAAGGGAAATAAAAAGCCATTGGTTATGGTTTCTTGAGCAAATGTAGGTTTTTTATTGAACTTGTAACGACTTTTTTAACACAAGCAAAAAATAGATGTTTTTGGGTGTTCTAAGAAAAACGCAAGTTGTTTGATGTATTAAATGGAACTTAAATCTATAAATATACAGCGTTTCTAATACCTAACAAAACAGGAAAAAGAGATCAAAAAACGCAACATCATCGAGTCTAACTGCTGTTGCTCTAAAAAAAAACGACAGCGTGCCCAGTGGACTTCTGCTATTTAGGATATATGAACAATCTTAAAATTGCACGTACATTTTTTGTAATTTAGTCGCCACAAAACCAAGCTCGAAAAAAACATATCTTTGTATTCTAGCTTTTAACAAAACAAGGTGTACGCAATAATAGATTTAGA
>JAHAYQ010000093.1 GCA_018384465.1 Myroides sp.
ACAAACAAGGTTTCAGTTGGCTTAATTGCAGTATGAAGCTCTTTAATTTCGTCCATCATGTCTTCATCGACATGTAAACGACCTGCTGTATCGACAATTAAGACATCAGCAAATTGAATTTTTGCTTGTTCAATTGCACGAGTTGCAATGGTAATTGGTTTTTCATCTGCACTAGATTCAAAAAATATAGCACCGACTTCGCCTGCAACAGTTTGTAACTGTTTAATTGCTGCTGGACGATAAACATCGGCAGAAACCATTGCCACTTTTTTCTTTTGACGTTCTTGTAAGAAACGTGCAAGTTTTGCAGCAGTTGTAGTTTTACCCGCACCTTGCAAACCTGCAAGAAGGATAACAACTGGTGGTTTTGCTGCGAGGTCTAGGCTTTCGTTCGCCTCACCCATCATTTTGGTCAATTCGTTATGTACAATTTTAACGAAAGCTTGACCAGGCGATAACTGTGTCATCACCTCTTGACCCAATGCTTCTTCCTTAACTTTCGCGATAAATTCACGAGTTACAGGTAATGCAACATCGGCTTCCAGAAGTGCCATACGCACTTCACGTAACGTATCTTTAATATTGTCTTCGGTTAGCTGCCCGGAGCCAGTAACATTTCTTAAACTCTGCGTGAGTCGTTCTGTTAAGGTATCAAACATTGCAAAATCCGCTTAAAATAACTAGTAGCAAAAAAATGTTTCTTAAAATAGAAAATTTATGCATAGAATGCTATAGGATACTTTAGTTCGAGTAGAATTTATATAAATGAATATTCATCATCCTGAAAAAGGTTTGTCATGATTAGCCTGCCTCTGGTTTATACAGTCTTAGCTTTGGTCGCATACGTAACTGCTTTTTGGTATTTATTAAGTCATTTAATATCAAAAAATGATACAAACCAATGGTTTTTTGGTGTTGTACTAGGTTTAGGCTTAGTTCTGCATGGCGCTGTTTTATATAACGATATGTTAACGCCAGCAGGAATTAATTATGATGTTTTCAATCTTGTATCTTTTACCTCAGGCCTAATGCTATTACTCAGTGCGCTTTTTAGTACTTATCGGCCTGTTGCTGCCATGAATTTGCTCGGCATTCCTGTTGCTGCAACGGGTTTAATTTTAGGTTTTGCATTTAGCAAAGATAAACAACTCATTGAATCCTCTTCTATTTATTTAGATATTCATATTATTCTTTCTTTATCTGCTTATGCCGTTCTATTAATGGCGACTATTCAAGCCGTTATTTTGTGGTTCCAAAATCGTGAATTAAAAAACAAACAAAAACGTCGCATTTGGGTAAGTTTATTGCCATCTTTCCAAGCAATGGAAACTTTATTATTCGATATGCTGATTGCAGGGTTTGCTTTATTAACTGTTGCTTTAGGTTTTGGCTTCTTCACTATTGAAAACTTCTTTGGTCAACATTTAGCGCACAAAACCGCATTTAGTATTGTGTCTTGGTTTATTTACGGCTCACTACTTATTGGACATTACAAATTTGGTTGGCGTGGTCAAAAAGCCATTCGCTTTACCATTATGGGATTCTTCTTATTAGCCCTTGGTTTTATTGGTTCTAAATTTGTTTTGGAAATGATTTTAGGTAGATAACTCTCCCCTATTTCAAGTATTAATAACTTTCAAACGATTAAAAAACAAAAAAGCCCAATTAAAAAAACTGGGCTTTTTATTTATCGTCATTTATATATTTAAATGACTTTAAAAATTCTACCACTCGAAACACTTTGAAAAAACATTTCAAAGCTTGGTCTAATATCTTCACCATCGACTGTAATATGTTTGATATTTGAGTGCGATTGCGTATTAACAAACTCAGAATCGACTGTCGCTTGAATTGCATGTTTAACACCAAACTGATCTTTAACGTAAATACTTTGCTTTAACATATATTCCCTTAATAATAATATAATGTTCAAAAATGAATTAAATTTAATATTTCTTAATTTTATTTCTAATTAAATTTCTGATTTAACTTAAATAATTGGTGTAAAGATGTATAAAAGCTACAGCCATCTAAATTCAAATCAACCTCTATACCAGAAGATAAAAGAACTCGTTTACCCACTTCAACTGACTTTAAACCTTGACGCGTATTTTGTAATCTATTCAGTGGAATTAATGAAACAATAATTTCAGTACCATTTTTTGATTTTGCTATTAAATCATTTATTTTTAGCAACTTATTTCCTATATTTGAATTTTATAAATTAAAAAAACAACTAAAAAATTAAATTTTAAAGTCTAAAAAAGCACTCGAAAGTGCTTTTTATTACTGCTTATTGTTACTTAGATAGCAACAATATTTACAGCATTCGGTCCTTTCTGACCTTGAGCAATACTGAATTCAACAAGTTGACCTTCAATAAGTGTTTTAAAACCTGAACTTGAAATTTCGCTGAAATGAGCAAAAACGTCTGGACCTGATTCTTGTTGAATGAAACCAAAACCTTTAGTTTCGTTGAACCACTTTACAGTACCTTTAACAACATTTGAGTTTGACATAATATATCCTACTAATTTTTAATAATTTTAAGCCAATGTTTTTTGACTAGCTTTAACTTTGAAATAATAAAGAATGAGACTTAAAATCTGAAAAAACGAAGGATTATGACTAAAACTGCGATACTTAAAGAAGATTTACCGAAAC
>JAHAYQ010000101.1 GCA_018384465.1 Myroides sp.
ACATTGTATTAGGCAAACCGCATTTGGCATTAATACCAGGATTAGCAATGTGTATGGTAGTAGTTTCGTGTATGATGATTGGCAATGCTTTGCGTGATGCGTTAGATGTGAAAGGGTAGAGAAACTAAATTATGGAGTTATTATTTGCTGAAAATCTTGTTCTCTTTCAATAAAACACATCTCAATAGGTAAATAAAACAACTGATTATTTGGTATTAAGTTTTGCAAACGCATATAATCTTTTTTTGTAGTAATGATTTTTTTACCTGCTGCCTTGTTCATTATTTGCTGAATATCTTTTGGAGTGAATGCATGATGATCAGGAAAAGTCATACAATTTTCATTAGTAATTTTTAAATGATCAAAAAAGTATTGAGGTTTGGCTATACCAGCTACAGCAATAAAATCAGTTTTATATAAAAAAGCAGTAGTAAAAAAACATTACTACTGCCTAAAAATTAGTTAAACTAAAAAACTATATAATTAACATAGCGTCTCCGTAAGAGTAAAATTTATACCCTTCTTTAACCGCTTCTTCGTATGCTTTCATCATTAAATCATGCCCTGCAAATGCAGAAATCATCATCATTAAGGTTGATTTTGGCATGTGGAAGTTTGTAACCATACAATCGGCAATACTAAAATCGTACGGTGGAAAAATGAATTTATTTGTCCATCCGTTAAAGGTATTAAGCGTTTGGTTTGATGAAACCGCACTTTCTAATGCGCGCATTGATGTGGTACCTACTGCACAAATTTTCTTTTTATTGGCTTTTGCATTATTTACTATATCACACGCTTCTTGTAAGATTATCAATTCTTCAGAATCCATTTTATGCTTAGACAAATCTTCAACTTCTACAGGATTAAAAGTTCCTAATCCAATGTGTAGTGTAACCTTAGCAAAATCAACTCCCTTAATTTCTAATCGTTTCAAAAGATGTTTTGAAAAGTGCAAACCTGCGGTTGGTGCCGCAACTGCTCCCTCTTCGGTAGCATAAATGGTTTGATAACGCTCTTCATCTTCAGGTACTACCTCACGACTAATATATTTTGGGATAGGTGTTTCACCTAATTCTCTAAGTTTAATTCGAAATTCTTCATACGATCCATCGTATAAAAATCGTAAAGTACGTCCACGCGATGTGGTGTTATCTATTACTTCGGCTACTAACGAATCGTCTTCTCCGAAATACAATTTATTACCAATACGGATTTTTCTTGCAGGATCTACTAAAACATCCCACAAACGTTGTTCTTCATTAAGTTCTCTTAATAAAAACACTTCGATTCTAGCGCCCGTTTTTTCCTTATTACCATACAAACGTGCCGGAAAAACTTTAGTGTTATTCAACACCATTACATCACCTTCGTCAAAATAATCAATTAAATCTTTGAAGAGTTTGTGCTCTATTGTTCCGTCTTTACGGTTTACTACCATTAAACGTGATTCATCACGATTTTCAGCTGGAAATTCGGCCAATAATTCTTCTGGCAGATTAAAATTAAAATTTGATAACTTCATAAAAAACTAACAGTCCGTTTAAAATTTTATCTTAATTAAAGTAATTAAGTATGCAAATATACAACTTGGAGATAGGCTTTGTCAAGTAAATGCCCTTTTATTTCAAATAGCAACAAATAAACACCTACTAATCAACAAGATAACTAAAAACCTAAACAATGTAAATCTTTCCAAAAATCAGGATACGATTTAGAAACTACCTCGGCATTTTTAATCAATAAGCCTTGTTTTATTACCAAAGGCGCAAAAGCCATTGCCATGCGGTGGTCTTGATAGGTTTCTATAGAAATGGACTCTTTTTTAAAATTGACCGAATTATTTAACTGAATAGAATCTGCAGTAATTGAAACGAATGCTCCAAACTTTTCCAATTCATTTTTCAATGCCTGTAAACGATCGGTTTCTTTAATTTTTAATGTGTGTAACCCTGTTAAATTGCAGGTAATTCCCAATCCTAAACATGTAACAATAATGGTTTGGGCAATATCGGGTGCATTATTTAAATTAAGATTTATAGCTTTTATAGATGGATTTTCAACCTTTTTTAGAATGATTTTATTGTCTATAAAGGTTGTTTGAACTCCAAAATTTTGATAGATTTCCGTCAGAATTGAATCACCTTGCAAACTATTTTGTTTAAAATAACTTAATGTAAGCTGCGTATTGATTTCTGACAAAGCCATTAAACTGTAATAATACGACGCCGAAGACCAATCAGATTCTACCACAAAATTATCGGTTGTAAGCTTTTTTGTTGTAGGAATACTGATTGTTTTATTGTTGAATTCGGCTTTAATACCTAATGATTGCAGAACCGAAAGCGTCATTTTTATATAAGGAGCCGAAGTGATCGATCCTTCTAATTCAATTTCAAGTCCGTTGGGTAAACTGGATCCAATTAACATAAGCGAAGTAATGTACTGACTGCTTACATTTGCATTGATTACCACTTTATTTCCTTGTAGTTTTTTTCCGAAGATTTTTAATGGCGGAAAACCCTCTTCGCCTACATACGAAATATTGCTTCCTAACTGATTCAACGCATCCACCAAAATTTTAATAGGACGTTCGTGCATTCTATCTGAACCTGAAATAACAACTTCCATTCCATCTTGAATAGCATAGAACGATGTTAAAAATCGCATGGCCGTTCCGGCGTGATGAACATTGATTGCTCCTGATTTCACGACCGACTGTAAAGCTTTTTTTATTACTTCGGAATCATCGGAGTTTGAAGCGTTTTCTATTTTTAATTGTGGATATAATGCTTGAAGCAAAAGCAAACGATTGGTTTCGGATTTTGATCCAGAAATAAGGATCTCCTGATTGTTTTTCAGTTGGCTTTTACCCAATTTAATATCCATTATTTTAATCTACTTTAATTTTTCGTTGTTGTGGTGACGGTCGTGATCGCGCTTGGTTTTTACATCCATTTTTTTATCAAAAGCAGCTTGTAAATCTACTCCAGTTTGGTTTGCTAAACATAAAACTACAAAAACAACATCGGCTAATTCTTCACCTAAGTCTTTGTTTTTATCGCTTTCTTTTTCAGATTGTTCTCCGTATCGGCGCGCAATAATTCTGGCAACCTCACCTACTTCTTCGGTAAGTTGTGCCATATTGGTCAATTCGTTAAAATAACGTACACCGTGTTCTTTAATCCAGCTATCTACGGCTAATTGTGCATTTTTAATATCCATATTTATTTTTTACGTTCTCTTAATTTTTTAAACAAAAACACATCTGCAAGTCCCATTAACACTGCAAAAATAGCAGTTTGATACCAATCAACCTCTCCTTTAAACATATAAGTAATAGCTGCCATTGATATTCCTAAAACAACAAAGGCGGCAATAAAATGTGCAACTTTATCTTTCATAATTTAAATGTTTTTCTGTTTTTAGTTAATCGATTTCTCAATGTACGAATAATAAAGAAATCGGCTATGGTCATAGATACTGTCCAACTTACAACAAACATCCAATTAATCGATGAATTACCAAAGTAACTCACTAAAAGACCACCTATAAAATATACGATCAATGCACCAATTATATAACTTACACGTTCTTTCATCTTTTAAAGATTTTAGGTTTAATAAAACGGTCAAAAATAAAAACCAACACAATAAAGATAACAAATTTTGCAATTAAACTTACCCAACATAAATCTTCACCATTAAA
>JAHAYQ010000107.1 GCA_018384465.1 Myroides sp.
TATGAAAGTGAACGTATGCAAATGGGTGATTCTGAAGGTCGTTTACGTGCTGGGTTTAACTTTCAAAATATGGGACCAAAAATTAGTTATACCGGAGATGATCAACGAGCAAGTAACATACCAACCACTTTGCGTTTGGGCTTAGGATATGATTTTATCTTAGATAATTACAATACGTTATCGGTTTACGGTGAAACAGCTAAATTATTAGTTCCATCAAATATTCAACCAACTTTCACCGATGCTAATGGAAACGGACAATATGATGCAGGCGAGCCGGTAGATATGCATTTACAACAATACCGAGATATTGGTTGGTTTTCGGGTATGTGGAAATCGTTTGGTGATGCACCAGGTGGTTTTGGCGAAGAAATGCGTGAGTTTACTTGGTCATTAGGAGCTGAATATTGGTATCAAAACTCTTTTGCATTTCGCTTAGGATATTTTAACGAAGCAGAAGATAAAGGCGCGCGTAAATTTGCAACCTTAGGTGCTGGTTTTAAATACAATATTGTAAATATCGATGTGTCCTATTTAATGGCTACAGGAAAAACTCAAAATCCTTTAGAAAATACCCTACGTTTTTCGTTAACGTTTAACTTTGGTAGAGATTATTACAAAAATTAAATTTTAATTAAATAGTAAAGTCCAAACAAAACGTTTGGACTTTTTTCTGTCTATGAAAGAAATAAAAATAGATACTACATTGTATTCTTACAACAGTATATCTGAATTGCCCGCAGCAATTAACGATTTAATGTTAAAAGCAATCGATGCCCGCACCAAAGCCTATGCACCTTATTCAAACTTTCAAGTAGGTGCTGCCATTCTTTTAGATGATGCAACCGTTGTTACTGGAGCCAATCAAGAAAATGCGGCATTTCCATCAGGTTTGTGTGCTGAACGAACTGCCGTGTTTGCAGCAGGATCTAATCATCCCACCAAAAAAATAGTAGCCATTTGTATATCGGGTTCGTCTGTTTTAAAAGATACATTAGACCCAATTCCGCCGTGTGGTGCATGTCGCCAATCTTTATTAGAATATGAAAATAAACAGCAATTGGATATTCCAATCTATTTTATGGGTAAATCAGGTACAGTTATTCAATCACCATCTATAAAAAATTTACTGCCTTTTATCTTTAAAGAAGACAGTATTTAATCCGAAATAAAAATCATTTAGTAAATTTGGCATCCATAACATAAAGTTATGTTAGTTTAAAAAAAGTGTATGGTAAAATCAATTTGTTGTATTGGCGCAGGTTATGTTGGTGGACCAACAATGGCAGTACTTGCATTAAAAAATCCCGAAATTAAAATTACAGTAGTTGATGTTAATCAGGAACGCATCAATGCATGGAATGATACTAATTTAGATTTATTGCCAGTTTATGAACCTGGTTTAGCAGAAATTATTGCGAAAACACGTAACGTAAATTTGTTTTTTAGTACCGATGTTGACCAAGCGATAGACGAAGCCGAAATGATTTTTATTTCCGTAAATACACCAACAAAAACCTATGGAGTGGGCAAAGGTATGGCAGCCGATTTAAAATATATCGAGCTTTGTGCCCGACAAATTGCTAGGGTAGCAACATCGCCTAAAATTGTGGTCGAAAAATCTACTTTGCCGGTTCGTACTGCATCAACCATAAAAACTATTTTAAAAAACTCTGAAAATAACGTAGCCTTCGAAATACTCTCTAATCCTGAGTTTTTAGCCGAAGGTACCGCTATTTCCGATTTGTTAAATCCAGATCGTGTGTTAATAGGTGGCGATTACCATACCAACCAAGGTAAACAAGCTATAAATACTTTGGTGTCTATTTACGAAAACTGGGTACCAAGCAATAAAATAATTACCACCAATATTTGGTCAAGCGAATTGTCAAAACTAACAGCTAATGCCTTTTTGGCGCAGCGGATCTCTTCTATTAATGCTATGTCGGCAATTTGTGAAGCAACCGAAGCAAATATTGATGAGGTAGCTTATGCCATTGGAAAAGATTCAAGAATCGGAGAAAAATTTTTAAAGGCTTCGGTTGGGTTCGGCGGCTCATGTTTCCAAAAAGATATTTTAAACCTAGTGTATATAGCACAATCATTTGGTTTAAACGAAGTAGCAGCTTATTGGGAACAAGTTATTTTGATGAATAATTATCAAAAAAAACGATTTGCCCGCAAAATAGTATCCGAAATGTTTAATACCGTTTCCGGAAAAAAAATCGCACTGCTTGGTTGGGCGTTTAAAAAAGATACCAATGATTCGCGCGAATCTGCTGCCATAGATATTGCCAATTACCTTATTGAAGAGCAAGCCGAACTGCATATTTACGATCCTAAAGTAACTTCACAACAAATACTTTCTGATTTAGAAAGAATCACCAATCTGCCTATAAATCAGTTGTCAAGTAAAATTACCATTCACAGCAATAGTAACGAAATATTCCAAAAAGCTCACGCAGTGGCAATACTTACTGAATGGGACGCGTTTAAATCTTACGATTACGAAGCAATAAAAAAACAAATGTTTGAACCTGCTTTTCTTTTCGATGGTAGAAATATATTAG
>JAHAYQ010000139.1 GCA_018384465.1 Myroides sp.
GGTTCATAGATACGCCGTAGCCGCCAAAAGTGAGCCACAAATCGTTTTTATGAATAGTTGCAGACGAGATATTGTTACTTAAAGGTCCTTTTGGAGAAATACTTTCTACCGTTTCTTTATTATCGATAAAAACCTTTAAAGCACCATTTGTTTTTGATGCCATATAATAATTTCCGCCTATATAGGTGGCATCATTAACACCGCCCTTTTCAGCTAAGGAATACACAAACTCATTATAAACGGATAAATCATTTGCGCGCAAACGAGCAGCTTCATGAGTAACTTCAATTAGCGCATCATCAGCGGTATTAAATTGGATAAATCCACCCCAAACATCATCTATTTTTTCAACAACATTTGTAGAAGAAATGGTGTTTAAAGAAAGATCTTCTTTTACACCGATAAGTTTATTTGCAAAAGTGGTAAGTTCTATCCATGGATCAAAAGACACCACCTGCCAATTGTTATAATCGATTAAATTGCTATTTAAAGGAGCTTTTTTAAGTCCTTCATCTCCAACAACAGCATACATATAATTGTTAAAAATAGCTATGCTTTTTACGTTTGCCATTTCGCCGCCTACTGCAACATAATAAGTATCGCCAAAATGATTATCGTTCAGCCGAACGGCAGTAATACCATAACCAGTAGCCAAATAGGCAAACCCAGCATGAACAATTATTTTATTAATAATTTTTTGATTATCAGGGATGTTTGTTTTTGAGAAGATATCGTTTAAATGATAAATTTTATCGGCTGCCATATCAAGAATAGCTACTTTACCATTCGTGCTTCCTATTATCAATTTTTTATAATCTGTAGCATATCTCAACGAGTGAATACCATCAATCTTTAAACCGTTTATGGTATTAAAAATTTCTGTTTCATCTGTGTATTGATTGTAAGAAAAAATACTGTTATCCGTTGCAAAATAAATATGCTCTTCGTCTTTTTCAACTGCTGTAGTTTCTTGATATGAATAGTAGCCCTTCCAAAGTTGATTGCTTTGCGATAGAGCTGTAACAGACAGTAATAAGAAAAATAATTGATAATAAAATTTCATACAGACTTAGTTTTCAAATATGGAAACGTTTTTTTTATAAAAATAGTATAATTTACAATATGTATTGTGGTGAAATTAGAAAATATATGATTGGATATTTAGTAAATCATATTTTTCTATTCTGATCATAAACATAGCTCCGAAAGAGTGTCTAACTTTTTGGGGGTATTGTAATAAGGTTGGGGTTTTTGCTTTTTACCACGAACTCAGTAAGTGTTTTATAATAAAACAGCCTCCATACGTTTGTAAAGAGGCTGTTGTGGTTTTTAGTACTTTAATACATTCCTTTTTATAGGTTCAATGATAGTTATTTTTTTTGTAGCCATAAGACCGCCACTAAAATTATCATAACTTCCTTTTTTATCCAAAACGAAATAGCCCGTTATTTCTACATAACCACTAATCCAATCTTGGTTAATACCCAATTTTTCTAAAGTTGCTTTTGAAGCATAAATGAATATAGCATTCTTCCATATTTTATTTATACAATCTTCTTTCGATAAATAAATAGCTCTACCTTCTTTTTCTGTATTATCAAAGAATCCTTTTATTTTAACATCTGTGTGATCAAATTCTTCCTTATTCGCTAATATTTCAATAATTGAAACTTTCTCTTGTGCTATTGTTTCTATAGAACCAAAAAGCATTATTAAAATAAGTATGTTCTTCATTTTTTTATTTAATTTTTCTCGCTGCCGCACGATTGCATCGTGTGGCACTTAAATTAGTTTATACCTAGTTGTCGCAATTATATCGTGTGACTCCTACTGAAAAAGTAAACTTACAATATTTTTCTGATTATAGATTTACCACACGAAAGGATTACTTCGTGAGTTCGCTTTGCTCGGGTCGTGAGGTAGCGGGGTATCTATTCCATTACATCATCATAAGCCTTTCTTAATTTTTCAATGGTAAATGAGATCTCTTCAATTGTTAAATGTCCAAAACCTAAGCGAATAGCACAAATGGATTTTGTTTGATATAGCAAATGTTTTGGCAACGAAATATCGTAAAGTTTCAGTTTTTGAGCCAAAGCACCTAAAGGAATGTGTTTTTTGAAATGAATAAAAAAAGCCAATCCGCCAGAAGGTATGTGAAAAGTAACTAAAGATTTAAAATGTTTTGCTAATGCACTTACCATAGCATCACGTCGTTCTTTATACAGCAGCAATTTTTTATTTGTTTGTCTGTACATTTCGCCTTGATGTATCAACTCGGCTACAATTTGTTCTTTTACCAAGTCGCCTTGCAAATCAATCATTTGGTAATAGTTTTTAGCTTCTGCAATCAGGTTTTCAGGAGCTACAATAAAGCCGGTTTCCAATGCGGGGAACAAAGCTTTTCCAATAGTGCCTAAATACACAACTGTACCATGTGTGTCTTGTGTAGCTAAAGCTGGTTTTGGAAAAGTATCAAATTGAAAATCACTATCAAAATCATCTTCAATAATGGCAAAGTTCCATTCGCGTGCTAATTTTAATAAATCTTTGCGGCGTTTTTCGCTTAGTGTAGCCGTTGTTGGATAATGCCTTCGCGCATTGCAATACACCATACGGATGCTGTTTTTGCTATAATTATGTTTGATATAATCAATGTTTAATCCCATGTCATCAACCGGAATAGTTTCAACTTTCGCTTCCAATTGACTAAAAATCATGTTTGCTTTAAAATTACTTAAATCTGCTACCAAAACCACACTTTTTGGTTTTAAAAGCAATTGTGAAATAAGATATAAACTCATCTCAGAACTTCGAGTGATTAAAATATTTGTTGGTTGAATAGAAAATTGTTGGTGAACATTGAGATAATTACATAATTGTACCTTTAAAAAAGATACTCTATCGTACACATAATTATTCCATCTATTGAAGAAAGAGGCTCGTTGTAATGCCGCATTATACCATTGGCTGTACTGTTTGCTTTGGTGTAAGCGAATATCAGTTTGTCCGTCGGTAAATGTATAAGTAGTGGTTGATTTATCGTAAGGAGATGCCAAATTAGAGCTTTCATATAAACTAAAATTAGTTCGGCTTGGATACTTTTTGTCAGCTATTTCAGTTGTTTTTTTATGCTTTTGATAGGCAATAAAAGCACCTTTGTTAGCAACAATTTCTATCCAACCCTGCGATGCTAATTCCTCGTAAACGGAAACAGCTGTGTTTCTATTAATATGCAACAATCTACTTACAGATCGTGTGCCGGGCAAAACAGTTTTAAAAGGAAGTTCGCCCCGTTGTATAACGTGTGTTAGTTGCTGTGCAATTTGTAAATAAACAGCTGTTTTACTTTGCTTATCAATATAAATTGATTGAATTATGTTTTCTACCGGACTATTCATTGAAATATTAGCGGACTATCTTTATTTGGCGGCAAGTTAGCAAATTTGTACTGTTTTTAATTGATTTATATTTAAAATGAAGATAAAATACATCGTTGGTTTATTTTTGCTTAGCTCAATAGGTTTATATGCGCAAGTAAATGAAAGTGAATTGTTAGAAGAGGTTGTTATTGAAGAAAATAGGATGCAAATACCTTTTCAGCAATCAACCCGAAACATTCAAGTGTTGACAAAAGAAGAAATTAAAAAGTTACCGGTTTCGTCTATCAATGAAATTTTATCCTATATCAGTGGGGTGGATATTCGTCAACGAGGGCCCTTTGGTTCACAAGCAGATATCAGCATTGATGGTGGTTCCTTTGAACAAACTATGGTTTTATGGAATGGTGTAAAAATGGGTGATGCACAAACGGCACATCATTCAATGAATTTGCCAATTCCGTTAGAAACCATTGAGCGAATTGAGGTTTTAAAAGGTCCGGCGGCACGTATATACGGTATTAATGCATTAACAGGAGCTATAAATATAGTTACCAAAACGCAATTAGACGATTTTATTCAGTTGAATGCGTACGGCGGTAGTTCGTTTAAGAAAAAAGAAGAAGGTGATGGGTCGGGTATATATGCTGGAGCAGGCATACAAGCTACGGCAGGAATCAATACGGGAAAAGTAAATCATTTGGTAAGCATTGGTAAAGAAGAAACCAACGGACAACGTTACAATACGGCGGCTAAAAATATAAAGGCAATGTATCAGGCAACTACTGAATTAAATGAAAAAAATAGTTTAAGTTGGTTGGGTGGTTATATAGATAATGAGTTTGGAGCGAATGGATATTATGCTGCTCCGCATGATAAGGAGTCGTATGAACTTGTTAAAACTTTATTGTTGAGTGTGGGCACTAACCATCAAATAACCGATAGATTAACTATTAAACCACGTATTAGCAACCGTTATAATGAAGACGATTACCGTTTTTACAGAAATGATTTAACAAAAGCACGATCGTTACATTATTCTAATGCTATTATGATGGAACTAAATGCTACCTACCAATCAAAGATTGGTGATTTTGGTGTAGGATATGAAATGCGTTTGGAAGATATTAATAGTTCAAACTTAGGTGCACATGATCGGAAAAATCACGGTTGGTTTGCTGAATATAAACAAACTTTTTTTGATAAATTGTCAGTAAATACTGGTGCGTATTGGAATTATAATACCGATTACGGATTTCAGTGGTATCCAGGAATTGATGTCGCTTATTTTATATCAGAAGGATGGAAACTTCAGGCAAGTGTAGGTAGTAGTCAACGTATTCCGTCGTTTACCGATTTATATGTAAACCAACGCCCGGGAAATATAGGTAACCCAAATTTAAAGCCCGAAGCTGCTTGGCAATACGAAGTAGGGGCACATTATAATAAGGGAAACATACAATTTGTAACTCATATTTTTGAACGAAACATTTCAGATTTTATTGATTGGACACGATTATCATCAGATGATCCTTATCAGCCACAAAATGTGGGTAATCAAATCATGCGAGGGATTAATGTGCGTTTTCAAGATAGGATATCTTTAACGGCACATCAAAATTTAGGATATAATGTAAGTTATCAGTATTTAAGTCCGAAAAAAGATAAAGCAGATAGCGCTAATTTATCGAAATATACCCTCGAGAGCTTAAAACATCAATTTATAGCAGGTGTTAATTATCAATACGATCAATTAGGCGTGCAATTACAAAACCGTTATATGAAACGCGAATTGAATGATGGATATGTAGTAACCGATTTAAAAGTGATGTATCAATTTCCATCCTTTCAAATTTATACACAAGCTACCAATTTATTTAATAGCTCTTATAAAGAAGTAGCAGCTGTACCTATGCCTAGCCGTTGGATACAAGTAGGTGTAAATTATCACTTAAAAACCAAAAAGACTTCCAATTAAGGAAGTCTTTTAGTTTATAGTTTTGTTATTTCTTTAAGATTTTCAATGGTTGCTAAAGGATCTTTTGCGTTAAAAACAAAACTTCCTGCAACCAACACATCGGCACCAGCTTCCACCAATGCTTTTGCATTTTTATCAGTCACACCTCCATCAATTTCAATTAAGGTAGATGCATTGTTTTTCGAAATAATATCTTTAAGTTGTTTTACCTTTTTGTAGGTGTTTTCAATAAATGATTGACCGCCAAAACCTGGATTCACACTCATTATACAAACCAAATCAATATCATTAATCACATCTTCTAACAAAGTAACGTTTGTGTGCGGATTAATAGCTACGCCGGCTTTCATACCCGCAGCTTTAATTGCCTGTAACGAACGATGTAAATGAGTACACGCTTCGTAATGCACCGTTAAAACGTCAGCGCCTAATGCTTTAAATGTGTCAATGTAACGGTCGGGATCAACAATCATTAAATGCACATCGATGGTTTTTTTAGCATGTTTTTGAATAGCTGCCAAAACTGG
>JAHAYQ010000150.1 GCA_018384465.1 Myroides sp.
TCCTACGTATTATGCGTTTTATGACAATGGTTTTGTACGAGTTTAAGATCAGCTATTCCAAATTTTCCAAGCTTCTTCCGCTTGAATGTGTAGCATTTCTAATCCGTTTTTAATTTCAGCACCTTGCTCTTTACATTTTTGAAGAAATAAAGTCAACTCAGGATTGTAGATGAGGTCGTGTGCTAAATGCAAATGAGTGATGTATTCGTACGGAATTTCTGGCGCTTGATCTACGTTAGGAGCAGTTCCCAAAGGGGTACAATTTATAATGATTGTATGATTTTTAATGATTTCTTTTGATAAGTCTTTGTAAGTTATTTTACCATTACGAGATACAATTAAAGTTTTTATCTGCAATTGATCTAACGCATATTTTACAGCTTTACTTGCACCACCTGTTCCTAAAATTAATGCTTGCTTGTGATGCGTTTTTAATAAAGGTTCTAACGATTTTTTAAATCCAATCCAGTCTGTGTTAAACCCGATTTTTTTCTCGTTTACAATTTGTATGGTGTTAACGGCTCCAATTTTTTCCGCATGAAAATCTAACGAATCTAAATACGGAATAATCTCTTTTTTATAAGGAATGGTAACGTTGTAACCCTTGTTATTTTGATTAAATATGTTGTTTATATAAGATAGGTTATCTATATCAAAATTAACATATTGCGAATTTAAAATAGTATCACGCTTAAACTTTTCCTTAAAGTATTGTCTGGAAAAAGAATAGCTGATATTTTTACCGATTAAACCGTATGTTTTCATACTACTTGTATTACTCGCCAAAACTTTTAAGGTAATGTTGTACAGTATCCATTTCCCAAACGGCAGGATATAACTGTTGTAACAAAGTTCTATTTTCGTAATTCAAAGCCAAAGCATTTGTTAAATGATACACTGCTTTTTCAGCTTGTTGGGTTGTAAAGTACAAGCCTGCTAAGCGGTATTCAATTTCATATTCATCGTTAAACATACCACGGGCTTTCAATAGTTTTTCTATGGCTTGCTCGTATTCGTTCAATAAATTTAGCGTATCGCTCCAAAACAGCCAAGTATCTAAAAAAGTGTCTCCGTGTTCAATGGCTTTGCGAAAGCCTAACTCAGCTTCTTCAAAGTACATTAAATCTTTATTAATAATAGCAAACCTTCTCCAATACAAAGGGTTGTATTCATCAATTCCCAAAGCTTTGTTTACGAACTGTAAAGCTTTTTTAAAATCGTTTTTTCTCAAATGTAAATCGGCAATCGCCACCCAAGATTCATCCATCAACGGATCTTCATGTACCGATTTAAGATAATACTTTAGCGCCTTATCCGGATTTTTTAAATTTTCGTAACAGAAACCAATTCTTCGGTAAATATAAGAGGAGGGGTCTTCTAATTGCAGTGTTTCTTTATAACAACCAATTGCTTTTGCATACATTTTTAGTTTTTCGTACGATTTTCCTTTTTCAATGTAGGCACCTGAGAAACGTTCATCGATGATAGAAGCAAAATCGAACGCTTCAATAGCTTTGCGATAATCTTTTATGGTGTAAAACTGTCTTCCTAATTGATGCCAAGCTACTTCTGAATAGGGTTGGTGATCTATAAACTCTTCTAAAAACTGTATGGCTTCTTGATGTTGATCTAAAAAATCATAGCAATAAACCACATTGTACAAGGCTGTTTGATCTTCAGCATCATGTTCTAAACATTTGATAAATGTATCTCTGGCTTGGGCTACTTCATCAATAAAAAGATATTCCATTCCCAAAAGGGAATATACATCGGCATAATCCTCGGTGTATTGTAAAGCTAATTGCAAGCATTCAATAGCTTTGTGATGGCTACCTTTTTTAGAATAAATGTTGGCGCGTTGTATATAAACTTCGTCATTGTTAGGATCGATGGCTTGCAATTCGTTAAGTAGTTTTTCGGCTTGATCGAATTTATTTTCAAAGACCAAAAGCTCTACTTGCACCAATTTAAGTCCAATAGAATTAGGGTGTTGGTCCAAACCCAACTTGAGTGCCTTTTTAGAGAGGTTTAATTTACCAGAATCTAAATAGTGCAGTATAATGTTTTCAAATTCTTCTGAATCGAAAAAACAAATTTTGTTTGTTTTTAGCATATTCTCGAATTTTGAAATAGACATTCTAAAATATTCCTCTTCGTCGTTTGCAAACATAATCGACAGATTTTTATTATTAGATTAAGGGATGATCCCTTTACTTTAAATATACCCTTTTAAATGGTATTAATCACCTAAAAAAGCAGTATTTATAAACATATTAATTAACAATTTCCGCCTGTACTTCGTTTAATGCCTCTATTAGTATGGCGCAACCTTCTTTAATTTCATCTTCTGAAATGGTTAGTGGTGGCGTAATTCTTATTGCTTTACCTTCAAACATCAGCCAAAATAGTACCAAACCTTTTTCTTTGCACTTTAAAATCACTTGGTTTGTAATTTCTTCTGACGGCGTCATAGGAGCCAACATCAATCCTTTACCATGAATTTCTTCAATTAACGGGTGTTTTAACAGTTCTCTGAACAATTTTTCTTTTACTAAAGTTTGTTCCATTAGATCGGTTTCTAATAACTCTTGCAAGGTAGCCAAAGATGCAGCTGCAATTACGGGGTGACCGCCAAAAGTAGTAATATGTCCACATTTGGGATCGTGTGCCAATAAATCCATCAATTTTTCGTTGGCTGTAAAAGCACCCACCGGCATACCACCACCCATGCCTTTACCCATTACCAACACATCAGGAACTACGTTGTAATGTTGAAAACCAAAAAGTTTACCGGTACGACCAAAGCCTGGCTGTATTTCGTCTAAAATTAATAAGGCACCTACTTCATCACAACGTTTGCGTACCTTTAAAAGATAATCATTTTCTGGGGTGATGAAACCGGCACTTCCTTGAATGGTTTCTAACACCACCGCTGCTGTTTTTTCGGTAATGCGCTGTATATCGGCTTGGTTGTTAAATGTGATAAAATCTACATTGGGTAAAAGCGGTCTAAAAGCTCTTTTGCGTTCTTCATTTCCTAAAATACTCATTGAACCTTGGGTGTTGCCGTGATAAGCATTAACACACGAAACTAATTGCGTTCTACCTGTGACTCTTTTTGCCAATTTTAACGCCCCTTCAATTGCTTCGGTTCCCGAATTAACTAAATAGGTTTTGTTAAGAGTAGGAGGAAGGTGTTGCGCTAAGAGTTTACAAAAATCAACGGCAGGTTTT
The DNA here is from genome assembly GCA_018384465.1 of Myroides sp. Lineage (GTDB taxonomy): Bacteria > Bacteroidota > Bacteroidia > Flavobacteriales > Flavobacteriaceae > Flavobacterium. The sequence continues at coordinate 3,235 of JAHAYQ010000150.1, forward strand.
TGTATGTATTCGCCGTACACCATTACATGCAAGTATTTATCCAACTGTTCTTTAATAGCATTCACCACTCGTGGATGTTGATGCCCTAAAGTACAAGCTGATACACCTGCTACAAAATCGAGGTGTTTTTTGCCATCGGTACTATAAATATAGCTGCCTTTAGCGTGCGATATTTCTACTTCTAAAGGATAGAATGTTGTTTGTGCTTGGTATTTAAAAAAATCTGTTTTCATTTTTATTCTGCTCTACTTTTAATGGTGTTTGGCGCTTTAGATTTTCTTTTAAAATTTAATGTTTCGTCTAAAACTTCCATTGGTTTGGTATGTAGCTCTTTGTTTTCTTCTACTTGTTTTTCTGCGGTTGTATCGTGCTGTAATTCTTCGTCAGAAAAAAGCGCTGCTACTGAATATATGCGTTCATCGCCTCGCCAATGAAATCCTTGTAATCTTCGGGCATTTTCAGGGAACTGTTCAGGTGGATAAGTAGTACCTTCGGGATTAATCATTCGGGTTGCCGTAGTAATTTTGTTATCTTCTAATTCTAAAACAATTTTACTACAAATACCTTTGTCAATTCCTTGTAACTCGCCTTCATCGTACAAATAATAAATCATTTCTGCATTTTGAACCAAATCAATCTGTCTTATTTTATCATCAATAAATTTACCGTACATATTGATGCCTTTTGCTTGATTAAAGCCAGTGCCTAAGGTATCTTTTTCAACAACAAAAGCGTTGTTAAGCACTTTTAACGAGTCTAATTTTTCAGTAACTACATCGTTAATTAGATGAATAACGTCGCCTGTAAGTTGACTTTCGCCATTGAATAAGACCGGTTTTCTGATTAATTGTAATAGGCCTATTTTTTGGTCGTAATGCAACGAATCAGCTTTGCCACTCATCTCTGGGGTTCGATAAATGCGCGCATTGGGATAACCTTTAATAATTCGTTGTTTATCTGGCCCCACAATTTGCAGGTTCTTTGCATGGAAATAAGTAGTGTCTTG
>JAHAYQ010000170.1 GCA_018384465.1 Myroides sp.
GAAGTTTTTGAAATTCCGGCAAAAGAATCAACCACTTCAGAATTGATCCAACATTTACATCACACGATTAAAACAAAAAAAATTCAGTTATCTAAAGACAGCGTCAACGATTTAAAACGGGTTTTACAAACCGCCGATTTGGTAAAGTTTGCAAAGTCTGAACCGATGATGAGTGAGATTGAACAAGATCGAAAAATATCCGAAGTTGTATCCGTTTCAATAGATAAAGCCATTCCACGTTTTTCTGAAGAACAATCAGAACGAGTAAAGCTACGTGAACGCCGTTTTAAAAAACGTCAGCAAATGCGTTTGTGGATCCCAATTGGCGTCACAACATTACTGCTTTTTGTTACCAGCATTGTGTACATTGTTCAGGCGGTTCGTTCGGGATATGAATGGAGCATTTTTGCATCGAACAAAAGTTTATATCAACGCGAATGGGTTACTTCAGATTATGGTTTTCCAACCCTTGTAATCAGCACTCCAGAAGCGTTAACTCGAGTTAATATTCCGCAATCTGACCAAGAAAAACAACAATCGCAAACTAGTTTGTTCAGTTATTCTAATTTAAAAACACAATTGATTATTGCCGTAGGAACGACTGCTTTGCAAACCAACGATTCATTAAGTTTAGATAACTTAATGAAATATAAACTCGATGCAATAAGCAAGCAATATGGCGCAAGCGATGTAACCTACAATGCCGATGAGTTTACACAAAATGGCATTCGTGGAATAAGAGGTACGGGAAGTTTGGTAGCTCAGAACTTTGTTTCGGGCGAAGCAGTTAAAATGCATTACGATATGTATGTTTTTGTTCAACGAAATGGCATTCAAGAAGTAGGCGTTTTGTATAAGGAAGGCGATGAATACGGCGCAAAGATCACTCAACGTATTATTGAATCCATCCAATTAAATGTAGCAAATTCAAATGAATAATATCACTTTTTTACATCCGCAATTTTTTTGGTTGCTCTTACTTTTACTGCCTTTAGGGTGGTATTGGTATGTTAATCGAAAAAATGAAAAAGTTCCGGTGAAAATCAGTAACATTCAGGGAATAAAAAACCAGAAAACTCTACTTACAAAGTTGTATCCGCTGCTTTTTGTATTGCGTGCTGTTGCCTTTGCAGCATTGATTGTAGCATTGGCTCGACCACAAACAATTGATAAAAGCACCCGATCAAAAATTACAAATGGAGTTGACATTGTTTTAGCTACCGACGTTTCGGGCTCGATGCTTTCACGCGATTTAAAACCCAATCGTTTAGAAGCTTTGAAAAAAGTAGCTGCCGATTTTATTAAAGAACGCGTTGATGACCGATTGGGAATTGTTGTGTATGCTGCCGAAGCATATACCAAAGCACCAGTTACAAGCGATAAAAATATGTTGTTAAATCAATTAGCCGATATAAAGTACGACCGAATTATTCAAGATGGTACCGGCATAGGCGTCGGTTTGGCAACAGCAGTAAATCGTTTAAAAGACAGTCAGGCAAAAAGTAAAGTGGTTATTTTAATGACCGATGGGGTAAACAATTCCGGATTGATCGATCCGCAAATGGCTGCCGATATCGCCAAAGAATATAAAATTAAGGTCTACACCATAGGTATTGGCACCAACGGAATGGCAGAAACGCCCGTAGCAGTAAAGCCTAATGGCGATTTGGAATACCAACGAATGAAAGTAGAAATAGACGAAGCCTTAATGAAAAGCATAGCAGAAAAAACAGGTGGAAAATATTTTAGAGCAACCGATACAAAAAAATTAGAAAATATTTATGATGAAATCAATCAATTAGAAAAAACAAAAGTTGAGGAGCAGAACTTTGTGCAGCGCACCGAATTATTTCGCCCGTTGGTATTGTTAGCTCTACTTTTATTATTGGTTGAATTTATATCAAGAAAAACAATATTTAAAGGATTCGTGTAATATGTGGGGATTAGATACACCAAATTATTTCTATTTACTACTATTGATACCTGTATTAATAGGCGTTTACCTATGGAATAGTATTTGGAAAAAGAAAAAAATCACCGAATTTGGTTCAGGAAACTACTTAAAGCGCTTGGCACCCGAGGCATCAACCACCAGTAAACCGCTTATCAAAATGGTTTTGTTGGCAGTAACCTTAGGTGCATTAATTTTAGCTTTGGTAAATCCTAAATTTGGAACGCGCATAGAAACGGTAAAACGTCAGGGTGTAGATATTGTTTTTGCTATAGACGTATCAAAAAGTATGCTGGCAGAAGATATTGCGCCGTCGCGTATGGGCAAAACAAAGCAATTGGCGTCACAAATTATAAATAATTTAGCATCCGATCGTATCGGAATTGTAGGTTATGCAGGATCAGCTTTTCCCATGTTACCTATAACAACCGATTACAGCATGGCTAAAATGTACATACAAGATATGCATACCGATATGGTATCAAGTATGGGAACTGCCTTAAGTCAGGCTATTGAAGTAGGAAGCAATTATTTTGACGATCCCAATACCAGCAAAGTCATGATTTTAATTTCGGACGGTGAAGATCACGGTGACGGAATCAGCAATGCCGTAGCTATGGCAAAAGATAAAGGTATTAAGATCATTACCATTGGTGTAGGTACACCTGAAGGCGGACAGATACCTATTAAACAAAACGGACGGATTGCAGGATATAAAAAAGATGTTGATGGATCAACAGTAATAACTAAATTGAACGATGAAACCTTAAAGGAAATTGCCCAAAAAACCGGCGGAACCTTTATGTATGGAAGTAAAACAGATGAAGTGTTACAAATAGTAGATCAAACATTACAAAAAGTAGAAAAAACCGATTTTGAATCACAGCAAATTGCCGACTTTCAATCGCAGTTTCAATGGTTCATAGGGTTGGCACTATTATTATTGATTATAGATAGTTTGGTGTTAGAACGCCGAACAGCATGGATGAAAAAATTAAACTTATTTAACGACAAATAACATGAAAAACTTTTGGTATATCTTAATTCTACAGATGGTTATGCTGAATGTTGTTCAGGCGCAATCGTATAAGTCACAATTAGCAAACGGAAATCAAAGTTTTGGCGTAAAGAACTACACCCAAGCCGAACAAATATATCGTAAAGCAGCAGCCAAAGAAAAAAACAACAGTGGTGCCTTATACAACAAAGCCAACAGTATTTATCGCATACAATCTATGAACGAAGCTGTTTCGTCGTATCAAACCGCATTAAAATCGGCAAAAACCAAAGAAGAAAAACATCAAGTTTATCACAATATGGGCAATGCCTTTATGCAACTGAAAGATTATAAAAATGCAGTAGAGGCATACAAAAATGCCTTGAGGAACAATCCGTACGACGAACAAACAAGATACAATTACGCTTTAGCAAAAAAAATGCAAGAAGAAAATCCTGATCAAAATCAAGACCAGAATCAAAATCAGGACAAGCAAGATCAAGACAATAAGCAAGATCAAAACGATCAAAACCAAGATAATAAAGACGATAAAAAAGATCAGGACAAAGGTGATCAAAACGAGGACAACGATCAGCAAAATGACGGAGAGAATAATCAAGACGACCAACAACCCAAACCTGATCCACAACAGCAAAAACAGCAACAAACCAAACAGCAAATGGAAAACATGCTGAAAGCATTAGATAATCACGAACAAGGCGTACGCGAACGCATACAGAACAGAGAACAACAAGGTCAACCAGTATCGGCACCAACAACTAAGGATTGGTAGTTTATATGCAGTTAAAACATTTTACATACACGATTTTAGCTTTATTAACAAGCATGGCTACTTGGGCACAATTTCAGTTAAAAACCCAAGTCAGCAGTCAGTCTATTGGTATAAATCAAGTGATTGAAGTCCGTTTTGTTATGACCGGCGACGGAGATGATTTTAAGCGTCCATCGTTTGAAAACTTTGATGTGGTAGGCGGTCCCATGCAATCGGTAAATCACAGTTGGGTAAATGGGAGATCGAGCATGGAAAAAAGTTTTTCGTTTTTTGTACAACCTCAAAAAAAAGGAACATTAACCATAGGATCTGCAAGTGTGGTATTTGAAGGAAAAGTTTATAAATCACAAACAGTTACAATTGAAGTAGGCGACGCCGTACAGGAACAACCACGCCAACAGCAACGCCGCAGAGATCCTTTTGCTATTTTTGATGAGATGGAAGAAGAATTGTTGCGCAGACGCCGCCAATATCAACAACAGCAATTACCTGACAATTTTGGGGAAGGTATCCACTTAGTGGCTAAAGTTTCCAAAAGCAATGTGTACATTAACGAACCTATTACCATTGAATATGGTTTATATGTAGGCGAGCGTTCTGGCTTTAACTCGTTAAATGTAAAGAACATGCCTAAATACGAGAATTTCTGGAACCACATGCTCGAAGAGAAGCAAATGCAGGTGCAACGAGCCGAATTAAACGGTAAAACGTACCGCTATTTAGCTTTACAAAAAGCCATTTTATTACCTCAAAAAGATGGATCTTTACGAATAGATCCTTTGGAAATAGAGTTAGAAGAGCAATTTTTCACCGGTAATTACGATGTATTCGGCACACCAGAAATGGGTATTCGTAAAAAAACGTATTCCTCAGGAGCAAAAACCATTCAGGTAAAACCGTTACCTTTAGATAATCAACCCGAAGGATTTACCGGAGCAGTTGGTACTTTTAACTTTACCGTAAAAGCGAATAAAAATTCCGTAAAAGCAAATGAACCTTTAGAGTTGACTGTGAGCGTACAAGGAAAAGGAAATTTAGATTTATTAAATCTGCCGAAACCTATTGCTCCAACTGCTTTAGAATTGTATGATCCTGAGAAAATTAACAGAGTTACAAAAAACATTGCCGTTGGAATGGAAGGCAGCAAGACAGAAAAATATGTCATTGTACCTCAGTATAAGGGTACATACACTATTGAACCTTTAACTTTTTCGTATTTCGATACCGCTTCTAAAAGCTATAAAACCATAACTTCTGATAGTATTACCATAGAAGTAACCGACGGTCCGGAATTGCCAAGTAATCTACCTATTGATGAAAAAGCACAAGTGGTAAGCAAATTAGAAATTCAGCCTTTAAACGGTTCTATAGAATGGTTTAACGGTAATTTCATCACGCAAAACAAATCGTTTTATGCGTGGTGGTTAGCGCCTTTATTAGTGTTGCCTATTGTTTTTATGGCTAAAAATGTACGCGAGAAAAAAGCAGGAGATGTAAGTGGAAACAAACAAAAAGCAAGTAATAAATTGGCGAAAAAATATTTGTCTGAAGCAAAAAAACAAATCGGAAACAAAGAAGCATTTTATGAAGCTTTAGAACGCTGTTTACACAATTATCTGAAAGCCCGACTAAAGATAGAAACATCCGAACTAAGCAACGATACCATTACCGAATTATTGTCAGACAGCCGTATCAATCAAGAGGATATCTCGACATTTATATCAATAAAAACTACTTGCGAAATGGCTCGATACGCTCAAATGGACATTCAAACCATGCAAAACGATTATGATTTGGCAGTGCAGTTAATCAGTTCTATCGACAAACAAATTAAAAAGTAAAATGAAACAGTTATTAATACTTTTTTTAAGTTTTTTCTTGTCGCTGGGTTTACAAGCTCAGGAAAATAACGATGCACTT
>JAHAYQ010000177.1 GCA_018384465.1 Myroides sp.
ATACAAATACAGATAATTCAGAGAATCTTTAGAATTAATTTTCTTTAACAAAGAATTGGGTATTAATTCCTTATTAACTTTTAAATCATATTTACTCTTAATTATAAAATGACCTGTTTCAATTACTTTATAATCCTCTATCTCTTTGGGTTCAACTTTATTACAGCCTAAAACAAGGAAAAACAAAGTAGCGATTAAAAAACTTACTTTCATAATTCAATTTACTACTTCTTAATCAACTCTAAATATTCTTTTAGAATTTTACCGTATTTACTTTGAGCAATTTCTGGAGAAAAACTTCCATAAATTGTATCTAATTTGTTATTGCTTACAGGCACTACATCGGTTAAAGTAATATAAGGCGCCACTTCATGAGTATTATTTTTTAAAACAAAATTTACAGCATGTAAATATTGCATACGGTTGTTTCTGTTTAAAACCTGCTCTAAACTATCTGCTTTTTGTAGCAAATCATTTTTTTGAGCAAGAATAATCGCCTTAATCAAATCGGTTGATTTATGACTCAATGTTTTTCTCGAATCCAAATATTTCGAATAGAGTTCATGGTTCTTAGATCCTTCAATAACCGCGTCAGCAGAAAAATGATCCAATGAACTGTTGATTTTTAAATTTCCCGGTTCGGCAAAAAACAAAATCAGGTTGTCCATAGACTGCGATGTTCCTCGGTTCAATCCCAAAAACAGCACTTCAGGTTCATTAAGATCAAAACCCGTTTCAAAAGTCGATTTTCCTTTTAAAACAATACTATCTAAAGTAACCAACGTACTATCTTTTAACTGCTGAATATATAAAGTTCCTTGTTTTAAACCTTTAATTTCGCCAGTTATCTGAGTATTTCCCAATTTTTTATCGCTGTTGCACGAAACCATCGCAGCAACACCCATAAATAGTAAAAATAACTTTTTCATACTACTTAAATAAATCCATTCCTGGAATATTGGGCATACCGTCTTTTGCAGCCGCAGCCAATTCAGTTTCATTAATCGCACCCGCTCTGTTCAATGCCTTATTCAATGTTAAAATCAAATAATCTTCTAACTGCTCTTTATCTTGCAATAACTCTTCGGCTATTTCTAAATTTTTTATTTCTCTGTTAGCTGTAACGGTCAGTTTCAACAAACCATCAGCACTTTGTTCATCAATTAGCACCGTGTTTAAACGTTGCTTTGTTTCTTCAACCTTTTTTTGAGCATCTTGTAATTTTCCCATCATGCCCATTAAATCTCCAAACATATTCTTATATTTATTTTTTACAAAAATATCAAATTCAATTAACATGACTAATTTTAATTTATGAAACACTCAAATACTTTTATGCTTGCTTTTTGTAGTATTTTTGCAATTGCATGTTCAACAACAAATACTAAAATGAATAACACTATAAAAGAGAACCCATTGCCAAGATTAATCCTACCAATTTAGAGAAACATGGCGATGTTCGCACCGATAATTACTATTGGTTAAACCAACGTGAAAACACCGAAGTAATTAATTATATTGAAGAAGAAAACAACTATTACAATACGTTAACGGCACATACCAAAGATTTTCAGGAAGATTTATTCGAGGAAATGAAAAGTCGAATTAAGGAAGACGATTCTTCTGTTCCCTATTTTTACAACGGATATTGGTATTTAACTCGATTTGAAAAAGGAAAAGATTACCCAATCTACACCCGTAAAAAAGGCAGCTTAGATGCAGCCGAAGAAATTTTGTTCGATTGTAACCAAATGGCTCAAGGGTATGCGTACTTTAAATTAGGTGGTTTAAACATTAGCGACGACAATAAATTTGCTGCTTTTGGAGTGGATACTGTTTCTCGCCGTGAATACACCATTCAGATTAAAAACTTAGAAACAGGCGAAATTTTGCCTACAAAAATTGAAAAAACGACAGGAAGTAGCACTTGGGCAGCCGATAACAAATCGCTGTTCTATTCTCGGAAAGACGAGCAAACGCTGCGTGCCGACCGAATTTTTAAACATACTTTAGGAAACGACGTTGCGAAAGACGAATTGATTTTCACAGAGAAAGATGAAACTTTTAATACCTATATCTATCGTTCAAAATCTAAAAAATATTTGTTTATAGGTTCTGAAAGCACATTGACATCAGAATATCAAATTTTAGAAGCATCAAATCCCGAAGGAAAATTCCGCGTTTTTCAAAAACGTACCCGCGGATTGGAATATTCGGTTTCGCATTACAACGATCATTTTTATATTGTGACCAACAAAGATAAAGCGACTAATTTTAAGTTAATGATTACGCCCGAAACGGCTACAACTAAAGAAAATTGGAAAGATTTAATTCCGCATCGTGAAGATGTTTTGTTAGAAGGAATTGATATTTTCAAGGATTATTTAGTGGTTTCTGAACGATTCAACGGCTTATCGCACATTAAAATTCAGCCTTGGCAAAATCCTGAACAAGCCTATTATTTACCTTTTGAAAGCGAAACGTTTACAGCTTATACCACTACCAATGTAGATTTCGACACCGAAATTCTTCGTTATGGATACCAATCTATGGCAACACCTTCGTCGGTGATTGATTTTAATATGCGTACCAAAGAAAAAACGGTTAAAAAAGAGCAGGAAGTTTTAGGTGGAAAATTCAACAAAGAAAATTACACCGAAGAACGAGTTTGGGCAACTGCTGCCGATGGAACTAAAATTCCAATTTCGTTGGTTTACAAAAAGGATTTGAAGAAAGACGGAACAAATCCGTTACTTCAATACGCTTACGGATCGTACGGTTCAACGATGGAGCCTTATTTTTCTACGGTTCGCTTAAGTTTGTTAGACCGTGGATTTATTTACGCCATTGCACATATTCGCGGTGGCGAAGATTTGGGCAGAGAATGGTACGAAAACGGAAAACTGCTTAAAAAGAAAAATACGTTTACAGATTTTGTTGATTGTTCTAAATTTTTGATCGATCAAAAATATACTTCACCTCAACATTTGTATGCCGAAGGCGGATCCGCAGGTGGGTTGTTAATGGGTGTGGTTATAAATGAAGCTCCGCAGCTTTATAACGGTGTTATTGCTCAAGTTCCGTTTGTTGATGTGGTTACTACCATGTTAGACGATTCTATTCCGTTGACTACCGGAGAATATGATGAATGGGGAAATCCGAACGAAAAAGAATATTATGAGTATATGAAATCGTATTCGCCTTACGATAACGTAAAAGCACAAGATTATCCAAACCTTTATATTTCAACAGGTTTTCACGATTCGCAAGTACAATATTGGGAACCAGCAAAATGGATCGCCAAGTTGCGTGCATTGCGAACCAACAAAAACCAATTGTTTTTAGACACCAATATGGATGCCGGTCACGGTGGTGCGTCTGGCCGTTTTGAAGCTTTAAAAGAAGTAGCTAAAGAATATACTTTTATGTTAGACCTAGAAGGGATAACAAAGTAAGAACAGTAAAAAACACAACCATAAATTAATATAGCTACTGTAAAAAAAATTAGTACTTTTGCAACGCAAAAAGGGCGGTGGGCTATCGCGCAAAATTTAATGACATGAAAGAAGAAATAGAAGCTCACGAATCTATTTTAGAATTGATAGGCAATACGCCATTAGTAAAACTTAACAGAATTACTAACCAGATTCCAGGAAATTTCTATGCAAAATTAGAAGCATTTAATCCGGGGCATTCGGCAAAAGACCGTATTGCCATGCACATTATTAATAAAGCCGAAGCTTTAGGCATTTTAAAACCCGGAAGCATCATTGTAGAAACCACATCTGGAAATACCGGTTTCAGCATTGCAATGATTGCAATGGTAAAAGGATACCAATGTATTTTGTCTGTTTCAGATAAATCTTCACACGATAAAATTGACATGTTGCGTGCAATGGGTGCAAAAGTTTATTTGTGTCCGGCAAAAGTGGAGCCAGAAGATCCGCGTTCTTATTACAGTGTGGCAAAACGTGTTCACGAAGAAACTCCGGGATCTGTATACATCAATCAATATTTTAATGAATTAAATACCGAAGCACATTATCTGTCAACCGG
>JAHAYQ010000184.1 GCA_018384465.1 Myroides sp.
TTTGTAAATTTGGACTGCTCATCAAAAGTGAGCAGTTTTTTTATGGATTCATTCACGCAAATAGTTTTAGGTGTTGCCGTTGCACATGTTGGTTTTGCTAATAAAATAAGTAAAAAGCGTACTATTTTATTTGGCGCAGTAGTGGGTACTTTACCCGATTTAGATATTTATATTGCTAAGTTTTTTAGTAATCCATTAACTGAAATAGAAATTCATCGGGGTTTTTCACATTCCATTATTTTCTTTTTATTTTTAAGCATACTCATTACTGTTTTAGTTAAAAGTTGGTATAAAGCAGTTTCGATAAAACGATTATATATAACCACTTTTCTTGTGCTATTAACGCACTCGCTCTTAGATGTTTTTACCACATGGGGTACGCAATTATTATGGTGTTATCCTCAAAAATTTGCTCTAAAATCCATATTTGTAGTAGATGTGTTTTATACCATTCCGTTAGTCCTTGGATTAATTTATGGACTGCGTAAAAACTTGATTCGTTATACCGTTATAGGAATATTTATCAGCAGTTTTTATTTAGTGTGGGGACTTGTAGCGCAACAATTGGTAAAAAACACGGCTAAAAATCAATTTGCATTGCAATATCAAGAACCTATAGAGCAAATTACCGTAAAACCTACTTTCTCTAACAGTGTTTTGTGGAATGTTTTTGTAAAAACGGAAACCGGATTTTATTTATCCGACCGTTCTTTATTTGATTCAAATGCCATGAATTTTCAATTTTTTCCGCATCAACACCATTTAATTACTAATATTTTATCTGATGCAAGCATACAACAATTGATTGCTATTTCAGAAAATCAATATATAATAACAAAAAATCAACAAGGACTGATCTTTAACGATTTGCGTTTTGGCTTGTTGAAGAACGATGGAGGAGATGTACAATTCGCTTTTTCGTATCAATTAGATACTTCATCACATCCTTTGAAAGTGAAAGAACTGCCAAAGGCTCGCAGAGATGGTAAAAAGTTGCTGTTACATATTTGGAACCGCATTTTTAATACATCTTATTAATTTAACCAGTAGTACATTATCTGTTTATGCGTAATGAAATGAAAAACAAATAGTTGTTATTTTTACCACATAGATTCTGTATTTATTGTTGAACACATTTTAGATTACATAGCTTTGTATTTTACAAAATAAATAGCGTTTGACTATGTGTTTTATCAATGATAAAAACTATGATCGCTTTTGTTGCCTATAACTGCCAATAAATCCGTGAATAACTATGTTTTCTACTGTGGTTAAAAAGCATATAAATCTGTGCATCAGTGGGTATTTTATAGTGTGCACTACGGGGTATATTAGAAACACTTATAGATCTATTAGTTTTAATGATTCCGTAAGCTATTAACAAACATTTTAAAGCGTTATATTTGAAACAAAAGAATAAAAAACATGAAAATAGTTATATCACCAGCAAAATCACTTGATTATTCCACAGAATTACCTTTTCAACATTTTACCCAACCATCATTTATAAAACAAAGTAAAGAAGTACACAAAGAACTAAAAGAGTTAAATCCGAACGATTTAAAAGGTTTAATGTCAATTTCAGATGCTTTAGCAGATTTAAACTGGAAAAGAAATAAAGAAAGAGTTTACAAACTTACCGAAATAAAAAATGAAGTAAGACAGGCTGTATATGCGTTTAATGGCGATGTGTACACTGGCTTAGATGCTTACACTTTAAAAGAAAATCAATTAGAGTATTTGCAAGACCGCTTACGCATACTTTCTGGTTTGTATGGATATTTAAAACCATTAGATGTTATAGAACCGTATCGTTTAGAAATGGGTACTAAACTACCTATTGGTTCCCACAAAGACTTATATGCGTTTTGGAAACCTATTTTAACCGACGCTATTAACAAAGAAATGAAAAAAGACGACGTGCTTATTAACTTAGCAAGTAATGAATATTTTAGCGCATTAGATAAAAAAGGATTAAAAGCTCGAGTAATCACGCCCGAGTTTAAAGATTATAAAGACGGAAAATTAAAAACAATTAGTTTTTTTGCTAAAAAAGCACGCGGATTAATGGTGCGATATATGGCAGAAAATAACATCACAAATGTAGAAGATATCAAGCAGTTTAATGTGGATGGTTATGGTTACGATGCGAATTTATCAACTGAAAATAAATGGGTCTTTACGAGGTAAATGTAAAAGATTTAACAACATATCTATAAAAATAAATATTTATATCATGCGTCATTTTAATAAACATCTTATTAACTTTTTATTTCTGTTTGTTAGCTCGGCAGTCATTTTTGCTCAGCAAACACTACCAAAGAATATTGATCAATTTATTGAAAATGGTCGAACCGATTGGCAAATTCCAGGTATGGCGGTTGGTGTGGTAAAAGATGGTAAGGTTGTTTATGCTCAAGGTTTTGGAGAAAAACAATTGGGAAGTGACGAAAAAGTTGATGCTAATACTGTTTTTAGTATAGCATCGGTAAGTAAAAACATAACGGCTGCTGCTTTAGCAATTTTAGTAGATAGAGGAACAATCACTTGGGATGATCAAATAACACATCACATTCCATGGTTTCAAATGAAAGATGCGTATGTTACGCAACAAATTACGTTGCGCGATGCGCTGACTCACCAAACTGGTTTAGGAAGAATTTTGGGTAACCGTTTGCAATTTATGACACAAAGTAGCAGAGATGAGGTTTTGCAGCGCGTACGTTACATGGATTTAGAGAAACCATTTAGATCATCTTATGTTTATAACAACGTCATGTATTCATTAGCTGGACAAATTATTGAATACACTGATGGCAGAACTTGGGACGATTTTTTACAACAAGAGCTTTTTCAACCGTTAGAGATGACACGTACCACTACAACTTTAGCTGCATTGCAAAAACAAGAAAATATAGCTTATCCGCATCAAGAAATAGAGGGCAAAGTAGTGCCGATTAACCGTAGAAATTGGGACAATGCTGGACCAGCAGGAGGCGTTAATTCTACGGTAAATGATCTTAATCAATGGATGTTGATGCAGTTAGGAACATCAGGGAGTTTGGCGAATAAAACCATTATTAGTGCAAAGCAAATGAACGAAATTCACAAACCACAAGTAATAACACCTTCAAATAACGCCTTGAATCCACAAGCAAGTTACGGATTGGGCTGGAATATTTTGGATTATCAAGGAAAACGGGTGTGGACTCATGGAGGTGCAACAGATGGTTTTAATACATTTATGTACTTAATGCCCGAATTAGAGTTGGGAATCATTGTGGTAACTAATACCTTCAATAATTTTGGATCAGCAGTAGCTTATCACTTGATGGATCACTACATAGGTACATCTACCCGCGATTGGCATCAACATTATTTAACTAATTATAAAAATAGGTATAAACAAGTACAACAATTACGAGATGAGGTACATAATGCTCGTAATATAAACACACAACCAACTCTCAATACAACTTCTTATACCGGAAATTACCTTTCAGATGCTTATGGAAAAATTGAGGTGAAAATGAAAGATAAACAGTTAACAATTCGTTTATGGAACGATTCTGATATGGAAGGAATTTTAGAACATTGGCATTATGATACATTCAGAATTGTTTGGAAAAACAAAGCACTACGTGAAGAGTTTATGCAATTTCATTTAGATAAAGACGGTAAAATAGATGCATTGAATATTGAATTTGTTTTAAGACCAATGCTGTTGCAAGTAGGCGCCTATCCATCGAACTACACACATACCGAGCGTTTTACCAAAGAAAAATAATTAGCAACGATCCTTAAAATTAATTGGATGCGCTTTTTGTTTGAATGTTTTCTTAGATACAATTTAATAAGCTAAAACATTTTGTTTTATAGATAAGATTTAGGAATTTTGGCATTCATTAGATAAAATTATGGCAAATACACACTATATCAGTAATAAAACATTGGCTTTCCAAGAGTTAGATCATATTATAAATAACAACCAACCGTTAGCACTTTCAGAAGAAGCTGTTGCAAATATCAATAAATGTCGTGAATATTTAGACAACAAAATGCAAACCGAAACCAATCCTATTTACGGAATAAATACCGGTTTTGGATCTTTGTACAGTGTAAAAATTTCTTCAGAAGACTTAACTACGCTTCAAGAAAACCTAATGAAATCGCATGCGTGTGGTACAGGCGATGAAGTGCCTGCCGAGATTGTAAAAATAATGTTATTGTTAAAAATACAATCTTTAAGTTATGGTCATTCAGGTGTTCAATTAGCAACCGTACAACGTTTAATTGATCTTTACAACAATAATATCTTACCCATAGTATATACTCAAGGATCGTTAGGTGCTTCGGGCGATTTGTCTCCGTTAGCGCATTTGTGCTTACCTTTAATTGGTGAGGGTGAGGTTTTTATGAACGGAAACCGCATTACTGCAAAACAAATGTTAACCGAAAAAGGTTGGGAGACCATTACGCTAAAATCTAAAGAAGGTTTGGCTTTGTTGAACGGTACGCAGTTTATGAGTTCTTATGGAAGTTACATTTTATTAAAAGCTAAAAAGCTAACGCAATTAGCCGACGTTGTTGCAGCAGTTTCTTTAGAGGGATTTGATGGGCGTATTGATCCTTTTAATCAGTTGATTCATTTGGTACGTCCACACAAAGGTCAAGTACAAACTGCAGCGTATATGGTTGATTTATTAAAAGATAGTCAACTAATACAACAGCCTAAAAAACACGTACAAGATCCGTATTCGTTCCGTTGTATTCCGCAAGTACACGGAGCTTCTAAAGATGCGATAGATTATGTTGAAAGTGTGTTTAAGACCGAAATTAACTCGGTAACCGATAATCCAAATATTTTTGTAGAAGAAGATTTAATTGTTTCGGGCGGAAATTTCCACGGACAGCCATTAGCTTTAGCTTTAGATTTCTTAGGAATTGCCTTGGCAGAATTAGGAAGCATTTCAGAACGCAGAACTTATCAGTTAATTTCAGGACTACGCGGATTACCTCCGTTTTTGGTAAACAATCCTGGCTTAAATTCTGGTTTTATGATTCCGCAGTACACCGCAGCAAGTATTGTAAGTCAAAACAAACAATTCGCAACACCGGCAAGTATCGACAGTATCGTATCAAGCAACGGTCAAGAAGATCATGTAAGTATGGGAGCCAATGCTGCAACAAAAGCTTTGAAAATAATTGAAAATTTAGAACGTATCTTAGCCATTGAGTTGTTTAATGCGGTGCAGGCTTTAGAATTCCGTCGACCAGGAAAATCGAGCGATTTTATTGAAAACTTTGTAAGCGATTACAGAAAAGTTGTGCCAACCGTTGAAGAAGATCGTATTTTACATTACGATATTCAAAAAAGCATTCAATTTTTACAAAATTATACGGTAAAATAAGTCATGATCCCAAAAATTAATAGCTAACACATTCGCAGTTATCACTAACTTTGTGAAAAGTGGTAGCCATGACAGATTCAAAAAAATTAGACATAGATCATTTTAAAGTAAGTCCGTTTTACTCTGTAATTTCCTTCCATAAGGTAATTGATGCCTTGAAGGAAATTGCAGAAAAAGACGAAATACCTTACCGGGCGAATTATGCACAATCGCTTTTAAATGAAGTGGCAAAAGTACCCGAGTTGTACACTGGCATTACCTCTAAAACCACTATTTACAAAAATATTGAGCTGATACATTATTTATTAGCCGATTTATTTCCTACAGCACTCACACATAATGAAATAAAAGCAGTTAGCTTACCGTTTCAAAACTTTAACTTTAATTTTACCAAGCGTTTTCAACAAATCATCATAGATGCGGGGGAAGAGTTTGAAATAAACATTCGTAATTTCAGCAACGAACAATACTATATTTTCAGCTGTTGTTTGATTTTAAACTCATGTTATGGAGAAAATTTTGATCTTTCTCGTCCCTTGTTTTACGATATTCCTGACAAAAACGGTATTTTAAGACATTATCGTATTGTTTATAACGGAGATTTCACCGAATTGATTCCGACCGACAATGCTAAAAAAATCAGTAAAAAAAACATAGAACTGCTGAAACAAAGTTATGACAACATTGAAATTTGGAAGAAAATGTTTCCACCTCACAGTTGGATTTTAAAAGGATTTGGAATTATTACTCTTTTTGACGCCACTATAGAAAATGCCATATCAAATATAAAATCAAGTTTGCTTAAGGCTGGGCAAGAAAGTGTTGAGGTATCGTTGGGTAGAAATACCATTCGGTCTGTGTTTAAAATAAATAATTTAGAATACGGGGCGTGTTTTATTGACGACGAAACCAATAAGTTTACCGATCTTACAATGCGTACCGATTTAACTAGTACTTTTAGTTTGTACGGACAAGATGTTTCAAAAGAATTGCTGCAATCGGCTCAGAGTTTTTTTGATGAAGTACGATCTAATTCTGGATATTACTGCGTTACCGATATCGAAAAATTATATCAAGTAACCGAATGGATCCCTTATCTCAATTTTTTAAAAGAGCAAAACGTTCGCAGTTTTATATTGGCACCTATAAAGAAGACAGATGCTTTTCAGGCATATATCGAAATTATATCAGATACACCTTACGCACTTAATACCATTAATGCCAATAAATTAAACGATTTGATGCCATTGATAAATGATACTTTTGAACGGTATCATTACGAATTAAAGAATGAAGTAGACGCTATCATACAGCGCGAATATACCACGATACATCCAAGTGTGAATTGGAAGTTTGAAAATGAAGCCAAACGTTACTTTTATGCCAAAAATAGTACCGACAACGTACCGACAGACGAGATTTTAAAAGAAATTGTTTTTGAAAACGTGTATCCTCTTTATGGCGAAACCGATATTAAAGGTTCTACCGCCTTTCGTAGAAAAGCTACTGTTACCGATTTAAGAAAGCAACTAAAAGAAATTTTAAGCATTTTAGAAAATGCTAAAACCAAAGAACAAAGTTTGCTGTTTGATCAACGTATTAGTGAAGTAAATTATTGGAAAGAGCGGTTGAAAAAACACCAATTCATGGCAGAATCACAAATACATCATTACATTTTAACAGCGATACATCCCTTGTTTCAACAACTGAAAACAAAGTCGGCAGTTAAAAAACAAATTGCCAATTATTTTGAATTGTTAGATACCAAAACACAACGCTTTTGTACCCAACGCAAAAAGTACGATACAGCTATACAAACAATCAACAAAAACATAACCGATACTATTGATAAAGAACAAATAGCAATACAACAAGTATATCCGCATTATTTTGAGCGTTTTCGTACCGATGGGGTAGAGCATAACTTATTTATCGGAAGCAGCGTTACTCCACGTCAAATTTTTGACATCATATATCTATATAATCTTCGTTTATGGCAGTTGCAAGTAATGTGTAAAATGATCATGCAACATCATAAATGGCAGTCTGAAACGAAATTTGATTTACACCTTACCAGTCTAATTTTAGCCTACAACGAACAGATTTCTATTCGCTTTCGTATGGACGAAAAACGTTTTGATGTGGAAGGTAATGCCGATATTCGATTTGAGGTGTTAAAAAAACGTTTGGCAAAAGCAATGATAAAAGATACCAAAGAACGCTTGGTTCAACAAGATGTATTGGCAGTGGTTTATTTAAACGAAACCGAAAAGCATCACTATACAGATTATTTACTGTATTTAAAGTCGAAAAATTATTTAATAGGGGATATTGAAGAAGTTTTTATTGAGGATTTACAAGATATTAATGATTTAGAGGCATTAAGGATAAAAATCAATACCGATTTTAATCCTGAGGATTTTATTATTTATTCGTACAGTGATTTTATTAGGTTGTAACACAATGTCTTAACTTTTTGTAGTGTTTGTTTTTTAAGATTTTGGTATTTTAAATAATAGTACAACTGCTGCTATTTGAAGTATTGTTTGAATAAGATTATTTATACCTACAATAGGGCTGTTGAAGATATTCCATAATAAAAAAGGAATACCTAATAAGCCTAAGCCAACCAATATAGCAAGTATGTATTTCATTATATCATTTCCCTTATTTATAAAAAGAGCTATAACGATCATTATAGTTAATGTACAAATAGTAGTAAAAATACCGAAACCAGAAGACATAGTTTGGGGATTTAAAAGTATATTAAATACACTTAATCCTATAGATACAAAAAGTAAGGTAGCTGCTTTTTTATAATTATGATGAATAATTATTGGCTCTTGAACTTGCATATCAATTATTAATTTTGCAATTTCTTCACGTTCTTCGTCTGAAAATATTCGTCCTCTTGTTTGAAGGATTTCAAAGGCATATATTTTGGCTTGGGGAACAAACTTGCTGTTTTCTTTTAAATATAATTCTAATTCCTTATCGCTTTTAGCTTCTAATGCACTTTTTTTAACACTCATGCGTTAATATTATTTTTTTAAACAATAACTTAAACCCTTATAAAAGCGATACAGAACGCTGTTACCGATACAATAATGCCTATCATAAACACGGTGTATGATATACCCAACAGCTTGTATTTTTTATCTAAAACCACACCTAACGAGTATAAGTCTTTAATCAAGGTATCGTAAAGGTAATCACGATCTTTCATTAGGTCGTTCATAGCTTCGTTAAAATCGGGCAAACCTAACTGATGGAAATTTCCAAAAAACAAAATATTAGCTTTTCTTGATTGTATATCAGATTTCGTTATTGGTGCTGAACTTACCTTAGGTTTGGTAGCCATAATAGTAATAACAATGGTTGCCACACTAAAAATCAACAACGTAAAAGTAGGAATAATTAAATGGGCATTACTTGGGCTGTCTAACTTTGGTATGATAGCTGTAAGGATGATTGAAATGATAATAGAATTAACCGATAACAAGATATTGGCTTTACTGTCGGCAATAGCACTTAATTGAGTATGATTGCGCAAAGTAACCCGAAAAAGCGTTTCAATACCTCGTTCTGGTCGTTCTAATTTTTCTAATCTCTTTTCTTTTATTTCTTGGTTTTTACTTTTTTTGCCCGAAGTTAATTTCTGTAAATTTTCACGGAGCTTAAAAATGGTGCTTTCTTTCTTTTTTTGCCAATGTTTCTTAGCATAAGTTGTGTAAAAATAATGATGTTTAGTCAGTAACATCAAGTTTTCTTGTGTCCAATCTACTTCAGAAATGCTGTTGTTTTTTACACATTCTAATTCCGATTTAAGCAAATCACAATGATCCGGATAATTTTCTAAGGTAAAATGATAATAATCGGCATCTTTCATGCACATTTCAAGCAAATCGGTAGGTGCGTGGTGTATTTGGGTAGCCATAATCAATCTGCATACTTCCTGCTGATTAACTTCTTCTTGAGGATATTGTTTCATAAATTCCACAAAAAGCTCGCAACTTTTTTCTTCGTGTCCGTTGCCGCCATGTATGTAACCCGAATCGTGAAACCAGCCGGCAAGTCTTAAATGCAACGCATCTTGATCAGAAATGTGTTCACCTTCAATCAGTTCGTTCAAAGCCGTAACCACACGCAAAGTATGCAGGTAATCGTGGTACATATATTCACAAGATAGTTTATCTTTGAATAAGTTAAAGATATATGCTTCAACCTGATTTAAAAGTTTCATAGCTCCCATATTTAATACCCTAAAATTATGAAATTAAAATTACATAAAACAAATATAGCTGTTATAAT